>JBKPNA010000482.1:0-7869 GCA_046765695.1 Actinomycetota bacterium
CCACAGGCCTGCCAAGCACGCCGCGTACCACCTCGGCGTTGGGCTTGTTCTCATCGTCGCTCAGGCGCAGTCCAATCGCGGCCAACGCCACCAAACCGATTGCTACCAGCAGCCGAACCAGCCTCGAGCGCTGCAGGACGATCATGCGACTCCCGCAGGCTGGGGCGCGGCGACGAGCGCCGGCTCGACCGCCGGAGTTGTGGCCCGCTGGCGGAACAGCTCCAGGCAGCGTCGGAACGCCACGGCGAGCAGGCAGAGCCGAAGAGTCTCGAACGGCGCGGTCTGCACCAGGTCGAACACCGGCCCCCAGCGCACCCAGAACGGCAGGCTTCGGCCGCCGATCATCACGTGAGTCAGTTCGCCGAAGTAGTTCTCGGCGATCAGCACGAGCGAGTACGCCAAGATGTACGACCCCAGGAACAGCACACCGGCCCGCAGCACGAGCCGCAGTGAGTGGAACGTCGGCAGGTACTTGTCGTTGACGTCGCCGAAGAACGCCTCCTGCAGCTGGCTCGCGGCGAGGCGTACGCCCTTCGGCGGTGGGCCGATCCGGCGCAGCGCACGCCGCTCGGCGTAGCGGGCGAAGATGCTCGCACCCGGCACCCGGGCGGCGTACGGCTGACCCTTGCGCCACAGCTCGGCCAGGGAGAGCACCCGGGAGCCGAAGACCAGTGCGGCCACCGCCAGCCACAGCAGCGGTGCGGTCAGCACGTCGACGAAGATCGGCCAGACCTGCTCGGCGAAGAACGTGCCGAGCTGTTCCAGGACAGCCGGCAGGTCGATCTTGAAGATCGCGAGCAACTCGGCCACCTGGTTCTTCACCGCCACCAGCCACTGGACCACCACCCGGTCGCGCAGCCAGAGCCGGAAGGTGTCGAACACCCGGACGCCGCCCATCACCAGCACCAGGAGGAAGAACGACTCGATCAGCACCACCGCCAGCCCCAGCAGCCGCCAGCCGGTCCGCTCGTGCACCAGGTCAAGTAGCCGGCGCGCCACGTAAAGTCCGACCAGAAGGCCGACGAGTGCCGGCAGGTGGTTGGTGGCCAGGTCGTTCAGCGCCGCCAGCACGGTCGGCTGGTCGCCGAGAAAGCCATAGCGGATCCACTGTTCCAACGCCACCTGGTCGGCCGCGTCGGTGACCTGGCCGAAAGCGGCGTACATGCCGAGGAACGGCAACAGGGTGATGGCGAGCAGCCTGCTGAGGCTCGCATCGCGGTCGTCCACCTCGCGCTCGTCGTCGGGCAGCAGGCCGCGGATGCCCAGCTCGTTCCCGGCCAGGGTGAGGATCACCACCGTGGCGCTCAGGATGCAGATGAAGTGGAACGCGAAGAGCACCAAGGTGAGCCACGGGCTCAGGTCGCCGGCGATGACCCCCACCCGCAGGGTGAGCTGCGCCCCGAGCCAGCCGAGCAGCTGAACCGCGATGATCACGGGCAGCAGGCGCCACCAGACTCGCCCCGTATCGACCACCAGGATCCGAAGATCGGTGAGCACCGGGGAATTCTATGGTCGGGCGGGTTCGTCAGCCGTAGGTGTCGCGGGGGCCACGACCATCCCGGACCGATCGGCGGCCCTTCTTCCACGACGGAGCGTCCGGTCCCAGAATGGTGACCCGGGTGATGGTGCCCTCGCCCAGGTGGTCGTTAAGCAGGGCCACCAGCCGTGGGGCCATCAGCCGAAGCTGAGTGGCCCAGGCGGTCGAGTCGGTCCGTACGGTCAGCACGGTGTCGGCGTACGCCTCGGGGTGGCTGTGCGCTGCGTTGACCGGGCCGACCAGCAGCGCCCACCGGGCGAGCAGGGTGTGCACGTTGATCTCGGTCGCCCAGCCCTGGCTGCGAACCAGGTCCTCCACGGCAGCGGACAGCAGCTTCGGGTCACGGTCGTCCGCGCGCGCGCCGGAAACCTGCGGGTCAACCGGCTTCCGCGGTTGGGAACGCCGCCGGCGCCGGGCACCGACGGACCGGGCCACGGTGCGGGCAAGGTCCAGGCCGGCCGGATCGTGACCGGCCGGATCGGAACCGGCCCGGTCCTCCCCCAGCTCCGGCTGCTCATTCATCAGCGGTCACCTGGCCATCGGCGACGGTGAACCGGCGACCCGACAGCCGCCCGGGCACGTCCGCACTGACCGCGGCGGTCACCAGCACCTGCTCGGCGGCACTGACGCCGGCGGCCAGCCGCTCGCGCCGAGTCGTGTCCAACTCGGCGAACACGTCGTCCAGCACCAGCACCGGCTCCACCCCGTCGGCCCGCAGCAGCGCGAAGCTGCCCAACTTGAGGGCGAGGGCGAGTGACCAGGACTCGCCGTGGCTCGCGTACCCCTTCGCCGGCAGCATGCCAAGGCTGAGCACCAGATCGTCGCGATGCGGCCCCACCAGCGACATCCCGCGTTGGATCTCCTCAGCGCGACGCTCCGCCATTGCGCTGACCAGCAGGGACGTGAGCTCTTCTCGGCCGGTCTGGTCGGCCAGGGCAACCGATGCCTTGTACTCGGCCGCCGCGTCGTTGTTGGTGGGCGCGATGTCGGCGTACGCCTTGCTCACGTGCGGGGCGAGGTCGGCCAGGGTGCGCAGCCGGGCGGCCATCAGCTCCCCACCCGCCGCGGCGAGATGGCTGTCCCAAACGTCCAGCGTGCCAGCGGCGTCGGCACCGACCGGGCCACCGCGGCTCCGCCCGGCCAGCGACTTGAGCAGGGTGTTGCGCTGCCGGAGCACCCGCTCGTAGTCCGCTCGTACGCCGCCGAGCCGGGGCCAGCGGGACACCACGAGGTCGTCGAGGAATCGGCGGCGCTCGCTCGGATCGCCCTTCACCACGGCGAGGTCTTCCGGAGCGAAGACCACGGTGCGCAGTACCCCGACCAGTTCGCGGGCACGCTTCAGGGGCGACCGGTTGAGCCGCGCTCTGTTCGCCCGGCTGGGGCTGATCTCCACCTCGAGCTGCAGCTGTCGCGGGTCGTCCAGTCCGGCTTGCACCCGGGCCCGGATGATCGCCCGCTCCGCGCCGGTCCGTACCAGCGGCAGGTCGGCGGCCACCCGGTGGGAGCTGAGTGTGGACAGGTACTCCACGGCCTCGACCAGGTTGGTCTTGCCCTGGCCGTTCGCCCCGACAAAGACGCTGACGCCGGCCGCCAGCGCGACGTCGACCGCGGCGTAGGACCGGAAATCGGCCAGCTGCAGGTGGTCGACGAACACCGCGGAGCCCTCCTGGAACAGCGTGAAGCATGTGGTGGCGACTACGCCACAGGATCCTTCACATTGTCCCCGCTCAGGGCACCAGCTCAGTTGGTGCCGGGCGTGGCCTGTACCTTGTCGGCCTTTTCGGCTCCCGCCTCCAGCTCCAGGCCCGCCGGCAGCTCCTTGTGGCCGCCGAACTGCAGCCGCATCGCCGAGAGCACCTGGTTGGCGAAGTGGTCCTCGCCGCGGGAGGCGAACCGCCCGAACAGCGAAGCAGCCAGTACCGGAGCAGGTACGCCGATGTCCACCGCGGCCTTGATGGTCCAGCGACCCTCACCGGAGTCCGACACCCGGCCGGCCAAGCCCTCCATCGAAGGGTTCTCCTGCAGCGCCGCGGCGGTCAGGTCGAGCAGCCAGGACGCTACGACCGATCCCCGCCGCCACAGTTCGGTGACCTTGGCGGTGTCGATGTTGAACTGGTAGAACTCCGGCTCCTCCATCGGCGCGACCTCGGCGGAGTGCTCCGCGGCCTCGATGCCGACATCGGCATTGTCGAGGATGTTCAGGCCCTCGGCGAAGGCGGCCATCATGCCGTACTCGATGCCGTTGTGCACCATCTTGACGAAGTGCCCGGCACCGGACGGCCCGCAGTGCAGGTATCCCTGCTCCTCCGGTGCCAGCTCGCCCTCCCGGCCCGGCGTACGCGCCACCTCGCCCTTCCCGGGGGCGATGGTCTTCAGCACCGGTTCGATGGTCTTGAACGCGACCTCGTCGCCACCGACCATCAGGCAGTAGCCGCGCTCCAGGCCGAACACGCCACCGCTGGTGCCGACGTCGACGTAGTGGATGCCCTTCTCTCGCAGCTTCTCGGCCCGGCGCACGTCGTCGCGGTAGTTGGAGTTGCCACCGTCGATAATGATGTCGCCTTCATCCAGCAGCGCGGCGATCTGGTCGACGGTGCGGCCGGTGATGCCGGCGGGGATCATCACCCAGACGGCGCGAGGCTTCTCGAGCTTGCCGACGAACTCCTCCAAGGTGGCGCCGCCGCTGGCGCCCTCACCCTCGAGCTGCTTGATCGAGTCCGGATTGACGTCGTAGACCACACACTCGTGGCCGTCGCGCATCAGCCGTCGCACGATGTTGGCGCCCATCCGGCCCAGGCCGACCATTCCCAGCTGCATGACAAGCTCCCCATCGTTGGCGATTTCTTGTGATTGTCGTCAACCTAACAGAGGCGTTACGTGCGCCGACAGGTCTTGCTATCGAGTCGACAACATGGCGGCGAGCGTCGGCAGGGCCGGGCGCGGCACCGTCTGGACGACGAGAGAGCGAACACGCTTTTCGTTCGCGAATGAGGAGGAAGACGGTGGCTGGAGCGCACGGCCGAGCGCGAGCCGCCAGTCCAAACTAGGACGGCAGGCGCATGAGCATGATCACGTGCCGGTAGTCGGTCAGCGGATCGCCATCCCGGTCGGGCAGGCCGGTCAGCTGGCAGGGCTTGCTGGGAGCGGTGAAGGCGAAGTTGACGTACGAGGTGTCGAAGGCCCCGAGCGCATCCAACAGATAAGTCGGATTAAACCCGGCGGCGGTGACCACAGGTTCGCCGCCTCCGGGCTGGTCCACCGCCGCCTCGATGGCTTCGGAAGCCTGCGCCTGGTCACCGGTTGCTGCCTCGAGCGTGACCACGCCGTCGCCAACCAGCATCCGCAGCGAGGTGTTCCGCTCGGCCACCAGAGCGACCCGCTTGGCCGCGGCGATCGCATCGGCGGTGCTGACCCGGACGTTCATCAGCGCCGCTGTGTTCATGATGTGGCGGACCTTGGGGAACTCTCCGTCCAACAGCCGGGTCGTGGTCTGCCGCTCGCCCCCGGCACCATGGCCCTCGAAGCCGATGATGCCGTCGCCGGTGCCGGCGCTGGCCAGGCTGAGGGTCACCTCCTCGCCCGCGGTCATCGAGCGGGCGGTGTCGTTCAGTACCTTTGCCGGCACCAGGGCGGTGGCCGACACCTGAGTGCTGGTGGGGTTCCAGGTCAGTTCCTTGAGCGCCATCCGGTAGCGGTCGGTGGCCAGCAGCGAGATCGTGTCACCCTCGATCTCCAACCGAACCCCCGTGAAGACCGGCAGCAGCTCATCTCTTCCCGCTGCGACCACCACCTGGGCCACGGCCTGGGCGAACGCGGCGCTGGGTACGGTGCCGGTCGACTCGGGCATCGACGGCAACGAGGGATAGTCCGCCACCGGGAGCGTCTGCAGGGTGAACCGGGCGCTGCCGCAGACCAGTTCCATCCGGGTGTCGTCGGCGGTGATCTCGACCGGCCGGGCCGGCAGGCTGCGGGAGATGTCGGCGAGCAGCCGGCCGGAGATCAGCGCCTCGCCCTCGTCGCTGACCTGTGCCTGCACGTGGATCTTGGCCGATGTCTCGTAGTCGAAGCTGGAGAAGGTTACCCCGTCGGCGTCCGCCTGCACCAGCAGGCCGGCCAGAATGGGCACGCTCGGGCGTACCGGCAGGCTGCGGGCGGCCCATTGCACGGCCTCCGCGAGCACGTCACGCTCGAGTCGAATCTTCACGTTTCCTCCTTATGCCCTTTGCACAAGGGCGGTCACCTCAGCCCCCAGATCCTCCCGAGAGGGGATAAGGGCAGGGGCGATCTTACTCACGGGGCACTGGACACCGAGGGGCTCAGCCGGACGTTTGCCATCTCCAGACGGGAAACGAGTGTGCAGGAAGGCTCTGACACCCGCTTTTGCCATCTGGAGACGGTCAACGAGTGCGTAGCAAGGCACTGTCACCGCTTTTGCCATCTCGAGACGGCAAACGTGCAGTAGCAAGGAGCCGTACGCCGGGTGCGGCTGTCGAAGGTTCAGCCCTTCTCCCCCGGCAGCAGCTCGCGCAGGTCGGCGGCCGCGGCCATCACCTCGTCCTGCAGCGGTCCGATCGACTCCATGCCCGGCGGGATCTGCCCCGTGAACACCGGGCGTACCTCGAAACACAGATCGAGCAGGCTCTCCCGGGTCGGGCTGCCCTTGCGCTCCTCCATCGCCTGCCCGGCAAGCCGGCTGTACTCGTTGATTCGGTTGCGCCAACCTGGATCACTGGTCGTGTGGTCCGCCCGCATTTCGGCGGCCAGCGCGTCCAGGGCCTTCTCCAGCCGGAGCAGCTGCGGCCGGCGCCGGTCCAGGTCGAGGGTGATCGGCGCATCCTCCGGCTCCTCACGACTGAACAACTTCCGGAAAAAGCTCACCGTGATCCTCCTTCACACCGACCGGCGGGTCCGTTGTGCACAAGCCAAGCCGTGCGTGACTTAGACCCTTCCTTCCTTGTCTATCTCATCGTCATCGTCGTCGCTGCTGTGGATCCTGGGGATAACTGGCGTCGCCCCTGCTCACCGGCGATTTCGGGGTGCGCAAGCCGCTGGGGAAATCCAAAAATCACACGGGGAGGATCTGCGAGGCTGCTCACTGCGGAGTTCGCAGCGTCCCCGCACTGTCCCCAGCGCTGTCCGGCGGGACTGTGAACTTTCCACAGATTTGTCCCCAACCTGTGCAGGAATCACCTCGATGAAATCCACGGCGTCGGATTTGCACCTCTGCTGTCGATCTGCACCGGGTGCATCCGGTGCAGATCGAGGAATCCGGTGCAGCTGGCCGCCTACGACCTACTTGAGCATCCGGTGCAGGCCACGACGAACCCGCAGCATGCTCCGGAAGGGGAACGAGGCAACGGCCCGGTCGATCCGGCGCTCCAGGCGACGGGTCCGGGCGTCGATGGCGTCGATCTGGCCGATCCGGCGCTCCACTCGCCGCGACCGGGCGTCGATGACCTTCAGCTGATCGACCCGCTCATTGACCATCTTCTCCAGCATGGCCAGCCGATCGCTGATCTCGATGAGGGTCGGCCGCAGCGCCTCCACCGGGTCGGCCGCCGCCGGCAACTCGCCCTCAGAGCCGAACAGTCCGGCGGCCGGTTCGCCGATGTCGGGCCGCAGATGGGCAGCCAACGGGTGCTTGCTGTCCTGAAACCGGGTAACGCTCGGCCCCGAGCCCTTGCGGCCGACGAGATAGACGCTCTGATCCTCCGCATCCCTTTGGTCGTAGCCCTTCTCCAGGCACTCCAGGCCGTCGAAGAGCACCTCGAGGGATTCGGGGGCGTAGCGCCAGTAGTCGTGCGGACCGGGCTGGGCGCGCCAGGCGAACAAGGTGTTGGTGATCGCCAACCCGCCGGGTCTGAGGATTCGAGCGATCTCGTTGGCGGCCAGCCAGGGACGGTCGAGGTGCTCGAACACGTCGCAGGACACCACGAGGTCGAAGGACTCGTCCGAGACGGCGTCTCGGCAGTCGGTGATCTCAGCGGTGATGGTGTCGGGAATGTCCGAGGCCTGGGGGTTCATGTTGCGGTACGCGAATCGGGGTGCGGGGAACAGATCGATGGCGCACTCGTCCAGCCGTTGGCCGCCGATCTCCAGCACCTGCCCGGACAGGTCGAGCTGTTGCACATAGTGACTGATCAGGGCCTTGGTGGTGTCCCTCATGTGTCGATCCCTCGAAATCGCTCAGCGTGAAGTTGTGGCCCCATTACCTGGGTCTTGGTGTGAACACACTTCTCGCTGGGTGGAGTGTAACGGCGCGATATCACTGGGCCGCCACGCAGGCCCAGGTACGCGGCCGACTGCGACCCGGGCGCTCACCAAGCCGCGGG
>JBKPNA010000483.1:0-5366 GCA_046765695.1 Actinomycetota bacterium
CGAACAAGGCAATGCGCGACCTGGGCCGCTCGGGTCACTATGACACAGGGATCCAAGGACGACATCAAGATCGTTCAGGATCGGAGCGACCGGAAGGCGCGGCCGATCGGCACCGGCGGCCGGCCGGCGAGGATCCGCAGCTGGTCGGTCCAGGTCGAGGTCGCGGCGTAGAACCGCTGGACCAGCGCCGGGCTGAGCCGGTAGAACCGCTCCAGCACCGAGTAACGCTGCTCCGGCTCGGCGGCCCGGAACAGCATGCTCGCCAGCGCCCGGTAGAACCCTCGCCGGGCCCAGGTCCGGGCGGCATGCCGGTGGGTCAACGCGGCGAGCACGTCCTGGCCGAGATCCGGGGTGGCGGCGAGCATGCAGGCAAGCCGGACCGCGTCGGGCAGGGAGTATCCGGTCGTCGGATGGAACAGTCCGGCACGCATGCCCGCCTTGGCCAGTCCGGGTCCGGTCGAGCGCCAGTACGCCTCGAAGTCGCCGCCGAGCACGACCGGGAGGACACCGCTCTCCAGCCGGGACTTCTCGGACACCTGCCAGCCCCGGGCTTGCGCGTACGCGGCGATCCGCGACTGCAGTAGCGGCTGGTCGAGGTCGGGGGTGTCGCTGTAGTAGGTGTCCTCGACGAAGACCTCGTGCGGACCGAAGGGCAGCAGGTAGACGAAGCGATAGCCATCCACCTGCTCGACGCAGGCGTCCATCACCACCGGCCTGCTGACGCCGTGCGGTTCGCCGGTGTGCAGCGTCTGGCCGACGAACTTCTGCCAGCCCAGGTCGAGGGTGGCGGCATCGCCGGGCCCGCGGGCGTCGAGTACCGCAGCGGCGGCCAGGCGACGGCCGTCGGCCAGCCGGACCTCGCCGCCTTCGGCCGCAACCACCCGGCCGTCGACGAAGACATCCGGCGGGACCTGCTCCCGCAACACGGCCGCGAACCGCTCGGAGGTGATGCTGCGGTACTCCGTCTCCAGGGTCCGGCGATAGGCCGGGAAGGCCACGTCGTAGCCGGGCCAGCGATAGCTGATCAGTGGTTCGACCAGCCATTCGGCCGCCGGGTCGAGATCACCGGCGAAGTGTGACCACACGTGGTTGCCACCCAGACCGGCCTGCTCGACGACTGCGAGCCGGACCTCCGGGCGGCGCCGGGTCAGGGCGAGGGCGATCAGCCCGCCGGCCAGGCCGCCACCGAGGATGGCCAGGTCGACCGGTCTGCTGGGCTCAGCGGCGTCCACGGCGGGCCCGCAGGTAGTCCGCCACCACGTACTCCCCCAGCCGCCCGATGTCTGGGGTGAAGACCCGCCCCCCGGCGCGCCGGGCCATCGCGTCGACGAACCGGGCCAGGCCGGGATCCTCGCCCAGCATGAAGGTGTTGATCGTGGCACCGTAGCGGCAGAGCTCGTCGACCTGGGCGATCGTCGCCCGCACCGTCTCGGCCGTGGTCGGCCAGTGGAAGTCGGCGTGTCCCTCACCGGTCAGGTGCGCAGTCGGCTCTCCGTCGGTGACCACCAGGATCACCGGTTCAGCGTCGGGGTGGCGGCGCAGGTGGCGGGAGGCGAGCAGCAGCGCGTGCTGCAGGTTGGTGCCCTGGATGGTGTCCGGCTCGACCTCGGCCAACTGGACCGGGGTCAGCCGCCTGGCGAGCCGGTTGAACCCGATCACCTGCAGCGCGTCCTGGCGGAACCGGGTCTCGATCAGGTGGTTCAGCGCCAGCGCCGTCTGTTTCATGGGTCCCCAGCGCCCGTCCTGCCACATGGAGAAGGACAGGTCGACGCAGAGCGCCACCGCCGCCGAGGTGCGACGCTCGGTCTCAGTCACCTCGAAGTCGTCCACTTCCAGCGCCACGCCGGTGGGACCGAGTCCGGCTCGGCGCAAGGCGTTGGACACGGTCCGCGGCACGTCGATGGGCAGCTCGTCCCCGAACACCCATGGCCGGGTCAGTCCGGTGGGCTCGTCGGCGGCGCCGGTACGCCGGTCGTCGTGGTCACCCTGCTTGGCTGCGTCGAGCTGCGCGAAGACCCGGCGCAGCGCGGTCTGGCCGAGCCTGCGGACCGCCCGTGGGGTCAGCCGCGGTCCGTTCTCGCCGCGAGTCAGGAAGCCCTGCCGCTCCAGCTCCCGCTCCAGGTCGCGTAGCGCCTGGAAGTCCTGGGCAGCCTCGGCGCCGAGCCGCTTCTCCAGCAGGTCGACGTCGACGTCGTCAAGGGTGGAACCGATCTCGCCCTGGGCGAGCTGGGCCTGCAGCGCCTCCAGGTCGGCCAGCTCGGCGACTGCCTCAACCGCCGCGCTGTAGCCGAGCGACTCGCCCCCGGGCCTCATCCCGGTCGGCGACTCACGGTCCAGGCCTGGGCGGAGTGCGCGGAGATTGTCGCTCAGCTGCGCCATCTGCGACGCCAGGTCCGCATCCGCGAGCGCCTGGCTCATCAGCTGACTCAGCTGCTCACGCTGTTCCGGGCTGAGCGAGGCGAGCATCCGCTGGGCCGCGGCCTGCCGGCGGGCCAGGGCGTCGATGAGCTCCTCGATGTTCTCGGGCTGCTCGGGGAAGAACTGACCATGCTTGGCCATGAAGTCGGCGAAGGCGTCGGTTGTGTCCTCGTTCCGCGCGTGCGCGGCCAGCAGCTCGTTCAGGTCGGCAAGCATGTCCTTGACCTGCTGCATGGCATCGGGATCCGGCGACTCCAGGGCCTGCTTCATCCCGGCGAACTGAGCGTCCAGCACCTCCCGGCGGAGCATCTCCAGGATCGCGTTGTACGTGGCCCGAGCCTCGTCGTTCCGCCACTCGTACGGCTCGAGCGCGCGTACGGCCCCGGCCACGTCGTCCGGCAGGGTGGCCAGCTCCATCTCCGCCCAGCGCGCGTCGTCGCCGTCGGTGGCCGCCAGCGTCTCGCGCTCGGCGGCCAGCGCCTGGTCCAGCGCGGCCCGGACCTGGTTCAGCGTGCCGCCGAGGTCGCCGCGCCGCCGGGCCTGCTGCCGCATCCTCCGGATCCGGTCGGCGAGCCGGTCCAGGCCGCCGCGGCCGTCCAGCCCTTCTTGGAGCAGTTCGCGCAGCGAGTCGCGCAGGTTGCCCGCCGACAGCAGGTCGGCGCCGATCCGGTCGACCGCCGCACGGACGTCGTACGGGGGTGCGAGCGGGTCCGGACCGCCACGCCAGGAGCCGTACCGGAACCGGCGGGGCAAGCTGAAGTCTGCAACCATGGCCGGCCTCTGTTCAGACTCGGCCGTAGACGGTCCGGCCGCCCACGGTGTCCTTCTCGATTCGGCGGGTCAGGTGCAGGCCCTCCAGCGCGAACTCCGCCGCGGCAGCCACCTGCCCGCGGCGGGCGGCGTCGTCGTATCCCAGCCGCTGCAGCACCTTGGACAGCCCCGGCACCGGGCCGAGTTGGGCCAGCAGGTCGCCGGCAGGCACCAGCTCGCCGGTCTCCACCACGCCGCCCTCCGCGAACACCGCGGTGAAACCGGACAGGTCCAGGCCGGCGAGCAGGTCGCGGAAGGTGGCGGCGGTGGCCAGCTTGAGCAGGTGGTCGAGAACCGCGTGCTCCCGGCCCTCCTCCCCCATCTCGAACTCCACCTTGCCGAGCAGGGTCGGCAGCACGATCGGCAGGTCGCCGACCCGGGCCACCGCCTCCCGCTCGCCGGTACGGGCGGCCCGCCGCAATGCCGACCCGGCGACCGCCTCCGCCGCGGCGATGGCGAGACGGGCAGAGACGCCCGACCGCTGGTCGATCGAACTGGACTCGCGCAGGTGGTGGCTGAATCGGGCGAGCACCTGGAGCAGGTGGTCTCCCACGTCGGCCACCAGCACCGCCTCCTGGCGCAGCAAGGTGATCTCGTCGTCCAGTTCGGTGAGGTAGTGCGTCCGGATCTCCGCTCCGAACCGGTCCTTCAGGGGCGTGATGATGCGTCCCCGGTTGGTGTAGTCCTCGGGGTTGGCCGTGGCCACCAGGAACAGGTCGAGCGGCAGTCGGAGCGAGTAGCCGCGGACCTGGATGTCACGTTCCTCCAGCACGTTGAACAGCGCCACCTGGATCCGTTCGGCAAGGTCGGGCAGTTCGTTCAGCCCGAAGACGCCTCGGTTGGCACGCGGCACCAGGCCGTAGTGCACCGTCTCGGGATCGCCGAGGGTACGGCCCTGGGCCACCTTGACCGGGTCGACGTCACCGATCAGGTCGCCGACGGACGTGTCCGGCGTGGCCAGCTTCTCGGTGTAGCGCTCGTCCCGATGCCGCCAGGCGATTGGCAGGTCGTCGCCGAGCTCGGCGGCCAACGCGCGGCAGCGCACGCACACGGGATGGTACGGGTCGTCGTGGATCTCACAGCCGGCGACCTCGGGGCTCCACTCGTCGAGCAACGTGGCGAGGGTGCGCATCAGCCGCGTCTTGCCCTGTCCCCGCTCGCCGAGCAGGACCAGGTCGTGGCCGGCCAGCAGTGCCGTCTCCAGCTCGGGTAACACGGTCTGGTCGAACCCGACGATGCCGGGGAAGGCGATCTCGTCCGAGCCCAGGCGGCGGAGCAGATTGCGCCGCAGCTCCTCCTTGGTGGTCCGCTGTTGGTAGCCGGACGACCGGAGCTGGCCTACTGTCGCGGGCGACGGATGCAGAGCGGGGGCCATGACCGAGACCTTACGAGCGGGCACCAAGGCATGCCAGGTGCGCGGGCAAACCGGCCGGCGAAGCCGAACCAGTCGGCGATTTTCGGTGATGACCCCTTGCGCCTACCGCACCTCGTGGGAGTTGCGGGGTAGGTTGGCCGAAACACGCCAAGACGCTGGTCACGAGTAGGGAGCCACCCTGATCGATGCGCACTGCACGACTGGTGGGACTCAGCCCGGACGGCGGGTCCCTGATCGTGGCCACTGACGACGGTGAGGAGCTCGCGATCGTCGCCGACGACCGTCTGCGGGCCGCGCTCCGGGGCAACCGCCCGCGACTCGGACAACGGGAGATCGAGATGAAAAGCTCACTCAGCCCGCGGGACATCCAAGCACGGATTCGAGCCGGAGAGAGCCTGGATGAAGTCGGCGAGCTGGCGGGCATCCCACTCGACCGGCTGGAACGTTTCGCCGCCCCCGTGCTCGCCGAGCGGGAGCACATCGCGGCGCTCGCCATGTCCTCATCGGTACGCCGCCGGGGCGAAGCCTCCGGGCATCGCAGTCTGCGTATCACGGTCACGGAGCGGCTGGTCAGTCGCGGGGTCGACATCGACACGGTGACCTGGGACTCGCACCGGCTCGACGACGGCCGGTGGGCGGTGACGGCCGACTACTGGCTCGTCGACTCCCATCGACATGCCACTTTCATGTTCGATCCCCGCGGCCGGTTCTCGGTCGCCGGTAACGAGGAGGCCTGCTGGCTGCTCGGCGAACAGTCCGCAGG
>JBKPNA010000484.1:0-4794 GCA_046765695.1 Actinomycetota bacterium
CTGGGTCACCACGATCAGCTGCTCGATCCCGAAGATGCGCAACGCCCGGGCGGCCGAGTCGTAGGTGTCGAATCCGGCGTGGTCGGCGATCACGGCCTCGGCCGGCATGCCGGCGTTGATCAAGTACGTGCGCATGGCCTCGGGCTCGTTGTACTCCTTGGCCATGTTGTCTCCCGACACCACCACGACCCGCACCTTCCCAGCCGAATAGAGGCGGTAGGCGACATCGAGCCGCGCGGCCAGGAACGGTGAGGGCGTCCCGTCGGGGAAGACCCTCGCCCCCAGCACCAGCGCCACCGGTGCCGGCGGCACGTCGCTCTCGGAGTACAGGTGGCCGGCGGCGGTCCGCCGAACGTATCCGATCGACCCCGCGAGCAGCATCAGACCAGCCGCGCCTACCCCAGCGCCGAACAGCATTCCTCGTACGCCGTGCGTCCGGCGGATCGCCTGAGGCGAACGCACGGGATTGTCAGTGGCCGGCGGGATCATCTGGATATGACGCAGCATGCCACGATCGACATCACCGGCCCGTACGACCTGCGGGAGGTCGCGCTGATGGGCTTCGGCCACCGGGATGAATCCAGCTTCGACGGCGCCATGCGGATGGCCTTCTGTCTCGATGGCGACTACGAAAGCCCCGTGGGCGTGGTGGCGCGCCAGGCGGAGGACCGGCTTGAGCTTGCGATCGAGACCACAGGGAGCTCGCTGACTGACGACGAGCTCACCACAGCGCGCTGCCAGGTCGCCCGTGTCGTCTCGCTCGACCACGACGGTGCGGCGTTCGACCACCTGTGCACATCAAACCCGGCACTGGCAAGGGTTCACCAGATCGCTCCGGGATTCCGGCCGGCCTTGTTCTACTCCCCGTACGAGGCGGTGCTCTGGTCGATCTTGAGCGCCCGGCGACCGCGGGCCCAAGGCATCACCCTGCGTGCTCGCCTAGCCGAGCAACATGGCACCGGCTTCGACCTGGCCGGTCAACGGATGTACGCGGTGCCCAGCCCGAACCAGCTGCTCACCGTCGAGACCGTGCCGGGGTTGCCTGCCGACCGGATTCCGCGCCTCCATGCCGCCGCGGAAGCCGCCCGCCGGGGCGAGCTCGACGCCGATCGGCTGCGCAATCTGCCTCCCGAGGAGGCGATGGCCCAGCTGCAGCGGCTGCCGGGCATCGGCCCGTTCTACAGCTCGCTGGTGGTCATCCGGGCTTGTGGGCACGCCGACGTGCCGGCGCCGCAGGAACCCCGGGCCCGGGAGGCGATCCGGGAGGCGTACGGGATCGACCACGAGCTGTCCGACGCCGAGCTCGCCCAGATCAGCGACACCTGGCGGCCCTTCCGCACCTGGGTGACGGTGATGATGAGGGCGTTGCGCGGCCGGGCCGCTTCTTCCAGGGCGCTCGCGCCCGGTCGCACCTGAAGCTGCTGCCTTCTTCCTCGCTCGCGCGACGGAAAAGCGTGGTCGCGCTCGACTCGTCATCCAGGCAGCACCGGGTGCTCCCTACCCGACGCTCGCGCCGAGACGGGACAATCGCTCTCGTGCCTGAAGGCGACACAGTGTGGCGAGGGTGCCAGCGGTTGAACGAGGTGCTGGCCGGGCGGATGCTGACCCGCTCGGAGTTCCGCGTCCCGAAGTTGGCAGCCACGGACCTGACGGGCGTCGGCGTACGCGAGGTGGTCTCCCGCGGCAAGCACCAGCTGTTCCGGCTCCAGAACGAGTTCACGCTGCACACGCACCTGCGGATGGACGGCATCTGGCGGATCTTCCAGACCGGCCGCAAATGGTCCGGGGGCCCTGAGTTCGAGATCCGCACCGTGTTGGCGACAACGGATCACTCTGCTGTCGGTTACCGGCTGCCGGTGGTGGAGCTGGTTCCAACCGCCGATGAGGCCAGCGTCGTCGGCCATCTCGGACCCGACCTGCTCGGACCGGACTGGGACCTCGACGAGGCGGTACGTCGCATCGCGGCCACTCCTGACCGCACCATCGGCGAGGCACTGCTCGACCAGCGCAACCTGGCAGGCATCGGCACCTTCTACCGGGCCGAGTTGTTGTTCCTGCAGGGAATCCATCCCCGCACTCCGGTCGATGACGTCCCCAACTTGCGGCGGCTGGTGCAGCGCGGGCAGCAGCTGTTGTTCGCCAACCGCTGGCGGGCCGAGCAGTCGACCACCGGGGATCTCCGGCCGAATCGCCGGTCCTACGTCTATGAGCGACCCGGTCAGCCGTGCCGGCGCTGCGGCACTCTCATCCGGACCGAGGAGTTCGGACCGGCCGGTCAGGAGCGGCGGAGCTATTGGTGTCCGCGCTGCCAACCACACCGGTGAGATAATGGCCGACTGTGCCTTCTCTTCCGTCGCTGCTGAGCGCGCGGGTCGAAGCCGTCACCGGCGTCGACCCTGAGCTGCGGCCGGCCACCAAGCCCCAGTTCGGCCACTTCCAGTCGAACGTGGCGCTGCGTCTGGCCAATGCAGAGGGCCGCCGACCGCGCGACGTAGCCACGGAGATCGTGGCCACGCTGGAGATTGCCGACCTGTGCGAGCCGCCGGAGATCGCCGGACCCGGCTTTCTCAACTTCCGACTGCGCACCGACGTGCTGGCCCAAGCGGTCACCGACCAGCTGGCCGACCCGAACGTCGGGCTGGCGGCGGCCGAGCACAGCGAGACGGTGGTCATCGACTACTCCGCGCCGAACGTGGCCAAGCAGATGCACGTCGGTAACCTCCGGTCCACGATCATCGGTGACTGCCTGCACCGGGTGCTGGCCGCAGTCGGCCATCGGGTGATCCCGCAGAACCACATCGGCGACTGGGGCACCCAGTTCGGCATGCTCGTCGAGCAGATCCTGCTGGACGGCATCGATGTGCTCAGCCTGGACCTGGCCGGGGCTGAGGCGGTCTACCAGCGGGCCAACGCGCACTTCAAGGCCGATCCGGAGTTCGCGAACGCCGCCCGCCGCCGAGTGGTCGCCCTGCAGTCCGGAGACCCCGAGACACGTTCGGTGTGGCGGCAGCTGTTCGAGATCTCCAAGGCCGCCTTCGACGCCGCGTACGCCCGCCTCGGGGTGCTGCTCACCGACGCCGACCTCGCCGGTGAGTCGATCTACAACGACGACCTGGCCACCGTTGTCGCCGAGCTGGAGGAGTCCGGCATCGCGGTGATCGACGACGGCGCGCTCTGTGTCTTCGTTGAGGGCTTCAACGCGCCGATGATCGTCCGCAAGGCAGACGGCGGCTACGGCTACTCCACGACCGACCTGGCGGCGGTCCGCTACCGGGTCCGGAACCTGCACGCCGACCGGATCATCTACGTCGTCGGCGCTCCACAGACGTTCCACTTCGACCAGGTCTTCGCCGTCTCCCGGTTGGCGGGCTTCCTGCCCGACCATGTCCGTGCCGAGCATGTCGCGTTCGGGCAGGTTCTCGGGGCCGACGGCAAGAAGTTCTCCACCCGCGAGGGCACTGCGGTCACCCTCAACACCCTGCTCGACGCGGCCGAAGAGCAGGCCGCGCGGCCCGTGGCCATGGCCGCGGTCAAGTACGCCGACCTGTCCACCGGGCTGAACAAGGACTACGTGTTCGACGTGGCCCGGATGGTGCAGACCACGGGCAACACCGGCCCGTACCTGCAGTACGCCCACGCCCGGGTGACCCAGGTGCTGCGCAAGGCCGCGGCCGAGGGCTTCGGAGAGCAGACCAAGGTGCTGGTGCTGGAAGAGCCGGCCGAGCAAACCCTCGCACTGCTGCTCATCCGCTTCGGCGAGGTGGTCGCCGAGGTCGCCGAAGACCTGCAGCCGCACAAGCTGTGCGCGTACCTCTATGAGCTGTCGGGGGCGCTGTCGATCTTCTACGAGCAGTGCCCGGTGCTGAAGTCGACCGGCGACACTCGCGACTCCCGGCTGGCGTTGTGCCTCGCCACCAAGAGGGTGCTCGCGTCGGGCCTCGACCTGCTGGGGATCGAGGCCCTGGACCGCATGTAGGAAGTCGTTGAGTTAGCTCAGCGACGTCGGGGCGGGGTTCTCCCGGCGGTCGGCGGCCAGCCAGGCGGCGCCGATGATGCCGGCAGTGTTCTGCAGCGCGGCCGGGACGATCTCGGTCTTCAGCTTCAGCAGCGGCAGGAACTTCTCCGCCTTGCGGCTCACTCCACCGCCGACGACGATCAGATCCGGCCAGAGCAGGGCCTCCAGCCGCTCGTAGTAGCGCTGCAGCCGCTTCGTGGCCCACTCCTTGTAGGACAGGTCCTCGTTGTCCTTGACGCTGGAGGCAGCTCGTTTCTCCGCGTCGTACCCGTCGATCTCCAGGTGCCCGAGCTCGGAGTTGGGGATGAGCACGCCCCGATAGACGATGGCGGTTCCGATGCCGGTGCCCAGCGTGGTCAGGATGACCAGGCCCGGGTGGTCCTTGGCTGCGCCGTAGCGCACCTCCGCAATGCCGGCGGCGTCGGCATCGTTGACCAGCAGGATCTCCCGGCCGAGCTCATCCTCGAATATCTTCTCGGCTTCTGCATCGATCCATGACTTGTCGATGTTGGCGGCCGAGCGAGTCCTGCCGTGCGTGACCACGGCCGGAATGGTGACTCCGATCGGGCCGTCTCCGATCTGGTCGGCGAAATGGTCCACGATCTGCTCGACCACCGCGGCAACCTTCTTCGGCGTGGACGGTGACGGCGTCTCGATCTTGAGCCGATCGACGATCAGCTCGCCGGACGTCAGGTCGACCGGTGCGCCTTTGATGCCGCTACCGCCGATGTCGATACCGAGGACGGGTCGTGTGTCGGGTTCGTCGGTCATGTTGGGAG
>JBKPNA010000485.1:0-23123 GCA_046765695.1 Actinomycetota bacterium
GCCTGGACCTGCCTCAGCGAAGGTCCGGCGCTGCCGGAAACTCACCTCGTCCGGCCCACGCTGCAGCGATTTCTGGCCCATGACGGCCTGCCGCTCACCGGCTGGCTGTACCGGCCCCCTGGCGCGTACGGCCCTGGGCCGGTGGTGCTCAGTCTGCACGGTGGCCCCGAAGCGCAGGAGCGGCCGATCTTCGCACCGCAGCACCAGGCGCTCGTCGCCGCCGGGTTCAGCGTCTTCGCGCCCAACACCCCCCGCTCCTCCGGAGTCGGACGGGCCTTCGTCCACGCCGACGACGTGCACGGCCGGTTGGACGCCTTTCGCGACGTGCTGGCATGTCGCGACTTCCTGATCGAGTTCGGAGTCGCGGATCCGGACCGGATCGCGATCACGGGGCGCTCGTACGGTGGCTATCTGGTCCTGGCGACCCTCGCCTTCTCGCCGGGCATGTTCGTGGCGGGGGTGGACATCTGCGGGATGTCGGACCTGCACACCTTCTACCGCGACACCGAGCCTTGGATCGCCGCGGCGGCGTACAGCAAGTACGGGCATCCGGAGGAGGACTCGGTCCTGCTCGAGGCCATCTCACCGCTGCGGTCTTGCGCGAACATCGATGTGCCGCTGCTGGTCGTGCACGGCGAGCTGGACACCAACGTGCCGATCGGTGAGTCCCGCCAGATCGTCGCCGCGTTGCGGGAGCGAGGACGGCCGGTGGAGTACCTCGAGCTCGCCGGGGAGGGTCACGAGTACCGTCGGTCGGATTCGCGGCGGCTGCTGATCGGGTGCATCGTCGAGTTCCTTCGGGAGCACCTGTGAGGCGGTCAACCCGCAAGAGCGAAAGCCTGCCGAACCCCCACCTGTGGCCGTGTGCGGACATACGGAGCCGAAACGGACTGATCGGGCTTCAGTTGCGGCGTTGTGCGGAGATACGAAGCCGAAGCCGGGGGAATTTTGCCGATCTGCGGTCGGGTCCGGAAAGACGACAGCCGAACGGGTATCGTCCGGGCGGTGTCTGGACGTCCGGCGCCTTCCCGGCGGCTGGTTGTCGTCGCAGAGTCTCCCTTCCTGCCGGCACATGGTGGTGGGGAACGGGAGCATCTCGGATTCGTCGAGGCGGCGGTCGCGGCAGGCGTCGTCGCCGCCCTCGTCGTACCGACCGACTCCGATCCGGCCGCGGTCGGTCGCCAGGACGATCTGGCGGCCATCCGCCGCCTGGTGCAGCCGGCGCCGGTGATCACCGTGCCGCGGCAGCGCTCGATGCGCCGGGCAGTGAACCCGCGGTACCCGTACGTGGTGGCCTCGCGTCCTGCGGCACCCGACCTGGTCCAGCAGGTTCGGCGCGCCGCACCCGATGCCGATGCCGTGATCGTCTTTGCCTACAAGTCCCATCGCATCGGCCGGGTGCTGGCGGAGGGGCTCGGCCTGCCGGTGATCCTGCGTTGTCACAACCTCGAGGGTCGCTACCACCGGGCGTTGGCCCGGGCGGCCGCGCCACCCCGGTGCTGGCTGATCTGGTTGGAGGCGCTGCGCGTCGAGCTGGACGAGCGGCTGCTGGAACGCGGCCCGTGGCTCGCCGGAATCGCCGACATCTCCGCCGCGGATGCCGCGGTACGCCGGCGCCGGTCCAAGACTCCGGTCGCGTACGTGCCCTCGTTTGCCCTCGGCACCCGGCAGGTGACGCTCCGTCCCGCGCGCAGTCCCAGCAGCCAGCCGACCGTCGTCTTCCTCGGCGCCCTCGACGTCGCGACCAACCACGACGCGATCGCCTGGTTCGCCGAGCGCAGCTGGCCCCTGGTGCGGGAGGCCGTGCCGGACTGCCGCTGGCAGGTGGTCGGCCGCCGGCCCACGCCACAGATGCGCAGCTTGGTCAGCCGCACGGCCGGCGCCGAACTGCACGCCGACGTCGCGGAGCCGGCGGCCTACCTCACCGCGGCGGACGTCTCCGTCAACCCGACGGTCTCCGGCTCGGGGGTCAACATCAAGCTGATCGAGTACCTTGCGGCCGGTGCCGCGGTGGTCAGCACCACCCGCGGCAGCGCCGGGCTCGGACTGACACCGGGCCAGGACCTGCTGGTTGCCGACACGCCGGCCGAGTTCGCGGCTGCGGTCGGGGACCTGCTCACCGGCCGGCGGGACGGCGCCCGGCTCGGTGCCGCCGGCCAGGCATCCGCACGGCGGATTTTGGACACCCAGGCAAGCCTGCACCGGCTGCTGTCGATGCTGGAATGATTCCTTCCGTGTCCGAAACGACCCCCGAGCTGAAAGACATTGAGGTGGTGCTCGTCAGCTACCGCAGCTCGGACCACATCCGCGAGTTGCTGGACAGCTGGCCCGACGAGCTCGCGGTAACCGTCGTCGACAACTCCGAACCCGACCCGTCGTTGGCCGAACTGCTGGCGCGCCGGATCCACGGCCGCTACCTGCTGGGCGGTGGCCAGGGCTTCGCGCGAGCCGCCAATCTGGGCGCCCGCAACGCGCGACGACGCTGGCTGGTCTTCGTCAACCCCGACTCCCGGCCCACCGCCTCGCAGTTGCTCGACCTCGTCGCGGGCCTGGCGGCCGACGAAACCGCCGCTGCGCACGGCGGCACGGTCGTCGACCCTTCCGCTGATGTCGAGATTGGCGCCGGCGGCTGGGAACCGAGCATCCGGCGCACCGCCGTCCACGCCGCCGGGCTGCACAAGCGATTACCGACGTCCGGCCTGTTCGCCCGACCGAATCCCGGGGAACGCATCGATGTCGACTGGGTCTGCGGAGCCTGCCTGGCGGTCCGTACCGCGCAGTTCGTCGAGCTGGGCGGGTTCGACGAGACCTTCTTCGTCTACGCCGAGGACATCTCGTTCGGGCGCCGGGCGCGGATCGCCGGTCTGCGTTCGGTGCTGCGGCCCGACATCCGAGTGCCCCATGCCGCCGGCTCCTCGGGGGCTCCGTCGCTGGAGATGTTGCGGATGCGCGGGGCGTCCTTCGCCAGCTATGTCCGGCGGTACCACTCCCCCACCGAGGCCGTGGTGATGCGGGCCCTGTTCGCCGGAGGCTTGTTGCTCCGCGCGGTCCGGCACGGTGTCCGCCGCAACCTGGCCGAGGTCAGGCTGCAGCTCGCGATGACGCGAGGCCTGCTGACTCAGCGCGCCTACGTCGGCGGCACCGAGGTCGCGACGTCGCGCTTCCGGGAGACCTCCTCATAGGCCGCCAGGAGTGACTCGTCTGCCTCGCCGCGGACCGCACCGCTACCGCTGGCCCTGGCCGGCTTGCGACCCAGCAGGCCCTCCACGAAACCGAGTCCCCAGCCCACGTGGATGACGAGGAACGCAGCGGGCACGGCCGCGACGGACGTACGCGCAGCCGCGGCCCGCTTCCGCCAGGCCAAGGCGCTGGCCACCAGCACCAGGGTGAGGTATGGCGCAAAGCCGGCGAGCAGCCAGTGGTCGACCGCGCCGCCGATCAGCAGCCCGACACCTCCGCTGAGCGCGGTCGGCGGCACCAGGTGGCGCAACCGGACGGCCGGCGGTCCGTTCTTGCGCACCATTCCGGCCTTGCCGCGGCCGTAGCGGCGGTATTGGCCGAACAGGTCAGCGATGCGCTCCCGGACGTCCCAACGCACCCTCATCGCCGGCTCGTACCCGATGGTCCAGCCGGCGGCCCGGAGGCGGTGATCGAAGTCGACGTCCTCGTTCACCGTCAGCTGCTCGTCCCAGCCGCCGATCTGCCGGACGGCAGCCGCCCGGTACACCCCGAACGTCGCATGGTCGGTCAGCTGCGCCGTGTTCGCATAGTGGTAGATGGAGTTGCCGACGGCGAATCGGCTGGACTGGACGAGGGCGATGGCCCGGCCGACCGGCGTTCGGCCGACGCCCACCCGGTGCCCGCCGACTCCGGCCATCTCCGGGAACTCCGACAGGGTGGCCAGCGCGCGCCGGAAGTAGTCGGCGCTCAGCTCGGAGTGCCCGTCGACGCGGGCCACGAAGTCCCCGCGGCTGTGCCGCAGGCAGAGGTTGAGACCGGCCGGGATGGACAACTGCGGGTTGTCGAGCAACCGCACCCGGCTGTCCCGGGCCGCGATGTCGGCCACCACGGCGGCCGTGTTGTCGGCCGACCGAGCATCGGCCACCAGGATCTCCAGGTCTGCACCTGGCTGGGCGAGGATGGAGGCGATCGTCTCCGCGATCCGGTGCTCCTCGTTGAGCACGGGTACCAGCACGGAAATCAGGGTCACGGGCGGTCTCCTGGTGGCGACTCGACCAGGTCATCGATGGTCGCCGGTGACCAGAAGGCGAAGAGCATGATCGAGCAGATGACGAGTGGCTGAGAGGCGGTTTGCAGCACGAACATCGAGGCGGCCAGGCTTACGGCGAACAGCGGTTCGGGGCTGCGGACGTAGGTGAAGACCATCAAGATGATCAGACCGGTGCCCCCGACCAGGCCGTAGTCGAACAGCACCTTGGCGGTGCTCGGCACCAGCAGCCCGGTGATGCCGAGGCCACTGACGATCTCGGCCGAGGAGCCCGCCCCTTGACCGATGACGACGGACACCGGGTCGCTGATCCAGTAGGGCCAGAGCTGGAGGTACGGCTCGATTGCCCGTAGCGAGGTGGAGGAACGGGAATCGCCGAACTCGAGTACGCGCTGGCTGACCGCCTGGCCGAACATTGTGGTCGTGAAGCCGCAGATCAACACCAGCGCCGGCAACGCGTAACGCCGCAGATTGCCGATGCGCCCGACGAGCAGCAGGCAGACCACGTAGACCACGACGACCGCCATGCCGGATCCGGCCACCGTGGCCAGCAGACCGGCGAGCAGCACCAGCACCTTGATCACGCCCATCCGGGTCACCAGGGCACCGACCAGGCAGATGGAGATCAGGAACGACAGGAATGACGGCTCGAGGGCGATCCAGCCGTTCGACTTGTAGATCGGCGAGCCGTAGGAGATCGGGTAACTGATCACGTAGTCGTGCACCAGCAGGTCATGCGGCACCACGTCGGCCAGCCAGTCGTAGTACCGGGCGCCGAGCAGCTGGCTGACCATGAACGCGACCGAGAGAACGGCCAGCCCTAGACCGACATGAGCCACGGCCCGCAAGGTCCGCAGGTACTGGACCCGGGATCGGTCCCGGAGGCGTACGACCAATGGGAGCCAGATCACCATCCACAGCGCCCAGCTGTTGAAGCTCACGAACGGGCTGGCCACCAGGACCAGCTGGGGCAACACCATCGCGCCGCTGACCGCAGCCGCCAGGCACCAGAGCACGAACCGTCGCGGGTCGATGGTCACCAGTCCGCGCAGCAGTGCCAGGCCCAGCCACAGCCCGGCGATCGGTATGGTGACCGGGATCGAGATGCCGGGTACGGAGATTCGCTGCAGCACGAACGTCAACCCGAAGAGCACCGAGATCCAGATGGCCGGGTCCGGGACGGTCCGCTGCCGCGCCGTCGAACGGACTGGCTCGCTTGCCGCCAGCTCGACGGTGCTGCTCAGTTCCATTCGGCCACGCGCTCGTCCACCAGCAGGTACGACCGGTCGTTGAGCCGCGGCGCGAACACGTCGAGGGCCTCCAGCCGGGTGACCCGCGGCTGAACCGGCACGATCAGCAGGGTGCCGTCGTCCCGCGCATTGCGTCGCAGCACCGTCTCGTTCAGCATGGTCGGAACGAGATTGATGTGGCCGTTGGCCGGCTCGTCGGGGCTCGGCGACGAATCCCGGATGACGACCTCACGGCCGTCCAGGATCAACGACTGGCGCACCCGTTCGGTCACCCGGACCATGTCTTCGACATTGCGGCGGACGCCGGCCAGGAACAGCGTCTTGACCCGAGGCTCCAGGGCGAGCATGCCGCGCAGGTCAGCGGTCTGAATGACCGATGCCTCCGGATAGAGCTGGGCCAGTTGGCGGCCGGACTGCACGGTGCCACGGCGTACGCCGAGCAGCTGGGCCACGCCGAGACCCAGCAGCATGCCGACCAGCGCGCCCATGGCTACCAGCACCGTGGGTGGGGGAACCAGCCGAGCCGGCTCCGCCCCATGGAGCAGGGCCAGCTGCTGACCGTCGGTCAGCACCGCGCTCTGCCGAGCAGCCAGCTCGTCGCCGAGCCGGTTCAGCCGGGCCCGTTCGGCAACGGGATTGTTCGAGGTCTGCTCCCGGATCAGCTTCCGCATCTCCTCGGTCACCCGGTTCACCTCGTCCGGAATGCCGGCCGCGCCCAGCCGCACCGCGGCCTCGGCCACCGCGTTGGCCTCCCGCACGGCCTGCTCGCTGGTGGTTGCCGTGACGGTCACCGAGATCGCTTGCGTGTTCGGCTTGACCTTGATCTTGGTACGGCCGCGCAGCTCATTCGCGTCGACCGCTGCCTCGTGGGCCGCGTCGGTGAACACCGACGTGGTACCCATGGCGAGCGCAGCGCTCTCGGCGGCGCGCTCCAGACCGGCGCCGTCGACCGCTGCGCTGCGCACCAGGACCAGCGCCTCGGCACTCGGCCTGGCCGCCATGCCGACCAGACCGCCGCTGACCCCGCCGAGTGCGGCGAGCAGGATGGGGATGTAGGCCCAGCGGCGGACCGCGTTGACGACGGAACGACCCCACGGGTCCAAAGGCGCAGCAGCTGTGGACATGGTCAACTTCCTTGCTGGACAAAGCGGAGGGGAGGACCGGCCGGCTGCGGGTCACGTCCGCGAACGACGCGCGCCGGTATGCCGGCCACCACAGCACCTGGCGGCACATCGGCGAGCACGACGGCGTTGGCCGCCACCACAGCACCTGTCCCGACGGTGATCGGGCCGAGCACGCAGGCTCCGGCCCCCACGGTGACGTGGTCCCCGAGGGTTGGTTGGCCACCGAACGGGTGCCGGTCGCCCAGCGTGACGTTCTGGTGGAGGGTGAGATGGGCACCGGCCACCACCTCCGCACCGACGACCAGACCGGTGGTGTGTTTGAGCACCAGTCCCGGGCCGATGGTGCTGGCGGGCTTGAGCTCGGCACCTGAGAAGGCCAGCACCCGATCGGCGAGCCACAGGCCAAGGGGCCGGGACGCCTCGCTGCGCAGGCACTGCTGGGCCAGCCGGAACCCGACCACCGCCCGCCACCGCGCATGCACCAGGAGCCGCAGCAGCAGCCGGAGACCGCTGAGCGGCTCACCCTCGGCCATGGCGGTGAGGTCGGCGTGCAGCAGCGCCCGCATCATGCGGTGACGGCGGCAAGGGCCGGCCAGAGCGCCGACTGCTCGGCTCGCAGCTGGTCGACCAGCCGGCCCGGAGGCAGCTCCACATCGGCGTAGCTCAGCACCTGGTCACGGCAGACGTCCGTGCGCAGCTGGGCGCCCTCCGCGACCCCCATCGGAAGCAGGTTCTCTACTGCGGTCAGCTCAGCTCGCTCGGCCTGACCGTAGCTGTGATACCCACCGAGTCCGTCCAGTACGGTTCCCGCGGTCAGGTCCTGCTTGGCCGTGGCCACCACCTCGACCATTGCCGGGCCCGCGGGCGCGATCGCCGCGTCGCCGAACAGCACGGCGCGTGCGACCGTCTGCGGCACCTCGAAGTGGCACAGGTGGTAGGGGGTGTAGAAGCTGTAGAGCGGTCCCCGGCCGAGCTTGTACAACTCCAGGTAGTGGCGCTGCCGCGGATCGTGGTGGGTCGCCAGCACGAAGACGCCGGGCCCCGGCTGACTGCCGACCACGTAGTCCACGACGCCGCCGAGACTCTCCAGCTCCGCCACGTCGTACGTGCTGGTCAGCTCGTCCACGTGCCCGGCATGCTGGAGGCCGCGCATGCCACGCTGGGCAACGGTCATGCCGGTCGCGTTGGCCACGATCGCCTGCTCGAAGCTGATCTTCGTCCCGTCGGCGAAGCTGGTGACCATGTGGGCGTCCTGCCCCCAGCGCTCGGCGAAGCCGCGCTGGGTCTCCGGCGTCCGGTAAGGATCCTGGAGTCCCTTGATGTTCCCGCAGACCAGGGGTTGCAGGCCGATCCCGCGGACGAACCGCACCAGGTTGAGCTGCACCCCCGGCTGGTCGCCATCGCAGCCGCTCAGCACCACGCCGGCGGCGTCGGCCAGCCGATGCAGCATCGGGCCGACCGTGCCGTCGACCTCGGCGTTCATGGTGACGATGTGCTTGCCCTCGCGGATGGCGGCACAGATGACGTGGCAGCCGAACTCGACAGCTCCCGTCGCCTCGATCACCGCGTCGATCTGGCCGGCCTCGACAACGGCCCGGTAGTCGCCGGTTACCGCGGCGACGCCGTGGCTGATGGCCCGGTCGACCCCCTCGGCGTTGTCCACTCTTCTCAGCTGGGGAACCCCGGCCTCGCGATACGCCCGCTCGGCGTTGGCGATGGTCCGGTTCGCGATGGCCACCAGCCGCATCCCGGGGGTGGAGTTGACGATCTGGTTGGCCACGCCCCGGCCCATGAAGCCGGCGCCGACCAGCGCCACCCGAACGGGCCGGCCCTCGGCCTCCCGCCGTTCCAGCGCCCGGTCCACGATGATCATGCGTGCACCGCCGCCGGATCGGCCATCTCCGACAGCAGCCGCGGGACCTGATCCGCCAGCAGCGGCCAGCCGGCGTCCTTCTCGCTGATCGCCGACACCGGCAGCGGCCAGTCGAGCCGGAGATCGGGGTCGTTCCAGCGCAGTCCCCGTTCGGCCGCCGGCGCGTACGAGCCGCCGACCTGATAGGTCACCTCGGTGTCGTCGACCAGGGTCTGGTAGCCGTGCGTAAAGTACGGCGGCACGTAGAGGGCGCGCCGGTTGGCGGCGCTGAGCTCGACCCGGACGTGCTGCAGCCGCGTGGGCGACGACGGCCGCATGTCGACGATGATGTCGAGCACCGCGCCCGCCGTGCAGCGGACCAGCTTTGCTTCCGGATGCGGCGCCACCTGGTAGTGCATGCCGCGTACCGTGCCGGCCTTGTGGTTGAAGGAGAGGTTGCTCTGCTCGACCTCGGTGCCGAGCCCCGCCTCGGCGAACTCGGCCACGCAGAACGTCCGGGCGAAGAAGCCGCGATCGTCGGTCCGCGGCTCCAGGTCGATGATCGCCACTCCGTCGATGGGGGTACGGGAGATGATCACAGCGTCCTCCAGAAGAGCTCGTCGTCCAGCTGCCTGGTGTTGATCAGGTGCTGGAGCTGCAACAGCCGGCTGTGGCCTGGGCCGGAGAAGGTGGCGCTGTCCAGGTCGATCCGGCGGAAGATCTGGTGCAGCTGCCGCGCTCCGGCCGCGGCGTCCCACTCGCAGCCGAAGCCGGGCAGCTTGTTGTTGATCTTGTCGAAGGACACCCGGTAGCTGCGGTTGTCGGCACCGGAGGCGCCGAAGCTGACTTGGCATCCCGGGAACTCGGCGGCGACGATCTCCGCGATCTCCCGCACCCGGTAGTTCTGCTCGCTCGATCCGACGTTGAACACCTCGCCGCCCACCAGCTCAACCGGCGCGGCCAGTACGCACTGGATCGCCTTCGCGATGTC
Organism: Actinomycetota bacterium; assembly: GCA_046765695.1. Classification (GTDB taxonomy): domain Bacteria; phylum Actinomycetota; class Actinomycetes; order Propionibacteriales; family Propionibacteriaceae; genus Microlunatus. The sequence goes on from JBKPNA010000485.1 coordinate 9,446, forward strand.
AAGGGCGTGCACCAGCGGCCGCCACGGAGTGCCGTCGCTGACCATGGCGATCTGGTGCTCCGTCCAGGCCAGCCCGGCGAGGTTGTTGAGCACGATGTCGAACCGCATCCGCGGTGAGGCGCCGAAGGCGGTCGCGTTCCGCAGGAAGGTCGGGGCGAACGTGTCCGACGCCATGGCGGTCAGGTCCCGTTCCACCCTGGTCTTGCACTCGGCGTACGCCGTCTGCGGGTTGACCGGTGACGTCTCGTCCACCTCACCGTCCGCCACCCCGTACACGCTGCAGGAGGACATGTAGACGAACCGCCGTACGCCGGCCCGCTGCGCCAGCCGGGCCAGTCGCACCGAGCCCCGGTGGTTGATCTCGTAGGTGATGGCCGGCGACAGCTGTCCCAACGGGTCGTTCGACAGCTCGGCCATGTGCACGACGGCGTCGACGCCGGCCAGGTCGTCCTCGGTCAGCCGCCGGATGTCCTTGGCGAGCGTGTGCGCCGCCTCGGTCACTCCGGCGTAGAGCCAGCCGGACTTGTAGAACCCCGTGTCCACGCCCGTGACGTCGTGTCCGTTCCGCAACAGCTCCGGAGCGAGCAGGCAGCCGAGGTAGCCGTCTGTTCCGGTGACCAGGATCTTCATCTGGGTGCTCCCCTCGTCGATTCAGTCGTGCCAGAGCTTCCACGGCGGGTTGCCGCGATCCCAGAGGGCGTTCAGCTCGGTCCAGTCGCGGAACGTGTCCATGCCCATCCAGAAGCCCTCGTGCTTGTACACGCCCAGCTCGCCGTCGCTGGCCAGGGTCTGCAACGGCCGCTGCTCCAGCAGCAGGTCCGGGTCATCGTCCAGGTACTTCTCCACCACCAGCCGGTCGAACGCGAAGAAGCCGCCGCTCACCCACCCGGCCGCCAGCGTCGGCTTCTCGTTGAACTCACTCACCCGGTTGCCCACGACATGCATCTCGCCATACCGGCTCGCCGGATGCACCCCGGTCACCGTCGCCAGCTGGCCGGAGGCCAGATGCGCCTGCAGCAGCGCGGCGATGTCGACCGAGCCGATGCCGTCGCCGTAGGTCATCAGGAACAGGTCCCGGTCGAGGTGGCTGGCCACCCGACGGATCCGGCCCCCGGTGCCGGTAAGCAGCCCGGTCTCGACGAAGGTGATCTCCCAGTCCTCCGCCACGGGCTTGCCGTGCCAGCGTGGTGGCTGGCCGGCGGCCAGGTCCAGGGTGAAGTCGCTGGAGTGCTCTCGGTAGTCCAGGAAGTACCGCCGGATCTGGTCTCCCTTGTAGCCCAGGCAGAGCACGAAGCGGCGGAAGCCGAAGTGGCTGTAGATCTTCATCACGTGCCAGAGGATCGGCTTGCCGCCGATGTCGACCAGCGGCTTGGGCAGCTTCTCACTGGCCTCCCGCAGGCGAGTGCCCATGCCGCCGCACAAGATCACCACAGGAACGTCGGCAGGATCGAATGGCTGCGGAGAAAAAGACATCATCATTCCTTGAATTAGCGGTCGTGTAAATAACTTTCAAGTTATGAACCGGGAGCGGTAAAAACTGATATCGTCGTCCGAAGAATGATCTTCATGTCCAGCCAGAGGGACCAGTTTTCGATGTAGAAGTTGTCCAGCCGGGCCCTCGCCTCAATCGAGGTATTGCCCCGCAATCCGTGTACCTGCGCCCATCCCGTCAGCCCGCAGGGAACGCGATGGCGGGCGGAGTACCCCCGGTAGCGCAGGCCGAACTCCTCCACGAAATGAGGCCGCTCGGGCCGCGGCCCGACCACGCTCATGTCTCCACGCAAGATGTTGAACAACTGGGGTAGCTCGTCCAGCGAGGTAATCCGCAACAGCCGGCCGACCGGTCCGACCCGGCTGTCGGCGGCGATGTTCCATTGGGTCCTCGACTCCTGCTCGTTCGCCGGCCGCATGGAACGGAACTTGAGCAGCTGGAAGCGGATCCCATCCCGGCCGATCCGCTCCTGCCGGAAGATCACCCCCGGGCCGCCCTCCAGGCGCACCGCGATCGCACAGGCGGCGAGCACCGGCGACAGCACGAGCAGGGCCACCGCCGAGAAGACGATGTCTATCGCCCGCTTGAGCTGCCAGCCCAAGGTCCGGTACGCGGCGCGGCGCAGCCGGATCAGCGGCAGGTCACCGAGGAAGTCCATGCCGTCGCCGACCTGGGTCACCTCGTGCAGTCGCGGCAGCACGAAGACCTCGCACCGGTGCCTCTGGCACGCCCGCACCAAGGTGACGGCTTCGTCCTCGCGCATTACGCCCTGGGTCAGCAGCAGAGCATGCGGTTGATGGCGCTCGAGCACCGCGGTGACCTCGGACGGCCCACCGATCAGCGGCAGGGACAAGTTGGGAAGGTCGTCGCTGTCCCGGTCGATGAAGCCCAGCGGACGCAGGCCGCACTCGGGATGGGCCCTGAGCTGGCTGACCACATCGCGTCCCGCGTGCTTGGCGCCGACCACGATCGTGGGGTGCGTCACCGTGCCCGATCGGCGCAGCGACCGCACCAGGAAGTACAGCAGGGTTCGGGTCACCACGACGGCGACACCGACGGCGAACGCGTGTTCGAGACCTGTCTGCACACCGAGCAGCAGGCATCCGCCCAGCAGCATCGCCACGGCCATCAGCCACCGGCGAATGATGCACGGCAGGTCGTCCAGCACCGACAGCGCGAGTCGGGAGCGGTACAGCCCGCCGTCGTGGAAGAGCAGCACCAGGATCGCTCCGAAGGCGAGCTCGGTGGTCAGGTATCCGTTCCCGGCGGGCAGGCTGACCAGACAGGCACCCAGATCACCGGCCACCAGCAACGGCCGCACGCCACCGGCGAGTAGCGACTCCCACGCCGGCGGCACCCGGCGGAGCTCGGTCTGAACCAGCCGCAGACGCGGCCGTCGGGTCGGCGCCTGGGAAATCGACTCGGCAGGACGGGCTACTGGCATGGGTGAGTTATTCCTTATCTATAAGGAGGTGTGAAAAGGCTGGGCGCTTGCTAGCGAGCAGCGGCGATTGGGCGAGAGCTGAAGACGGTGTGGCCCAGCGGGGAGAGGTCGAGCGTGCGCTCGGCCTCGTCGGCGATGCGCCGGGCGATGGCCAAGGAGGCCGTCGCCGCCGGACTTGGGGCGTTGAGTACATGCAGGCTCCGCGGCGTTGTGGCGAGCGTGAAGTCGTCCACCATGGCCCCGTTTGAACTCACTGCCTGGGCGCGCACCCCAGCCGGTCCGAACACGAGCTGGTCGGACCGCACTGCCGGGACGTATCGCCGGAGCGCTGCGACGAAGGCCGTCTTGACGACATCGCGCCAGACCTCCTGAGCCCCCGTCCGCCAGTAGCGGGCGGCCAGTCGCCGGAAGCCCGGGTAGCGGACGGTCTCCACCAGATCGCGCAGATCGACCTTGGTCCGTCGATAGCCCTCTCGTGCGGTCGCCAGCACCGCATTGGGTCCGGCCAGGACCTCGCCGTCGACTCGCCGGGTGAAGTGCACCCCGAGGAACGGCAGCGCGGGGTCGGGAACGGGATAGATGAGGCCTTGGCACAGCTGCCGGGCATCCGGCGTCAGCGTGTAGTAGTCCCCTCGGAACGGCACGATCTGCACCTGTGGCGTCGAGTCCAGCCGCGCGACCCGATCGGAGTGCAGGCCGGCGCAGCTGATCAGCCGGCTGGCTTCGATCTCACCGCCGGTGGTGCGTAGGACGGTGGTCCTGGCCGTGGTGCGGAGCCCGGTGACCTCGCGCCCGAGATAGAAGTCCACACCAGCAGCCACGAGGAGCCGTGCCAGAGCGCTGACGACCTGGCCGAAGTCGATGATGCCGGTGCCCGGTACGTGCAGCGCACGGACACCGGCCGCGTACGGCTCGATCTCTGCCATCTCGCCTGGCCCGATCATGCGCAGGCCTGGCACCCCGTTCGCGTGGCCGCGGGCCTCCAGGTCGGCAAGGCGTCCGAGCTCACTCGAGTCGAGGGCGACGATCAGCTTGCCGCAGGTCTGGTACGGGATGTCGTGCTCGGCGGCGAACCGCTCCATTGCCGCCTTGCCCTGGACGCACAGCCGGGCCTTGAGAGAGCCTGGCTTGTAGTACACCCCGGCGTGCAGCACGCCACTGTTGTGTCCGCTCTGGTGCCGGCCAAGGACGTGTTCCTTGTCGACGATCGCCAGCCGGGCGCCGGGATAGCGCCGCAGTAGCTCCTGCGCGGTGGCCAGACCGAGAATGCCCGCGCCGACAATCACGGCGCCATAGGGCGTGTTCAAGCGATTCTCCCAAAAGTTACTGTCGGGTAGGGGAGTCAGCGTCCCCCGACGCGTTAGATCCCTTTGGGCCGCCCCGGCGCCGCGCTGCACCCGAGACAGGTCGCAAGCGTAAACCACGTTCCGACCTTTTGGCACGCGACATATATCCGTTTCCGTTCCGTTACAACGCGTTTGCCGAGGGCGAAAGCTGCAATAACGAATAACGTGGTTGTTATTGAAGCGTTATCGGATTCTCGGTAATGGTCAGTTGCTCGGATTCAATTTCGCGCGGTGATAGTGTGACCCGGACCGGCGGTCGGCGGGCGCCGTAAACATGATCATTTTCGTGGGTAGGGGAACCGTCGGGTGGCAATTGCTGCAAACCGCCTGCTTCGTGTCGTGAGCTGGAACGTCCTGGATCAGACGCTGTCGGCCCTGAGCAACCTGGGACTGTCGATCGCCGTCGCCAAGACCACCAGCGCCAGCGGCTTCGGAGCGTTCGCTATCGCGTTCCTGCTCTTCGGCATCAGCTTGGCGATCACCAAGTCGGCTGTTGGCCAGCCGATGCAGATGAGGCTGAGTGGGGCCAGCGCAGCCGAGCGTCGGACCGGGTTCCAGGCCGGGCTGGGCGCTGCCACAGTGCTTGGCATCGTCTTCGGGCTGGTCATCGCGGTCGCCGGGCTGGTCGTCGGCGGTGAGGTGGGCGGCGCCCTCGTCGCCGTGGCGCTGGTGCTTCCGCCGCTGCTGCTGCAGGACAGCTGTCGGATGGCTGCCTTCACCCTGGGCCGACCCAAGATCGCGGCCCTGATCGACGCCGTCTGGACGGCGGTCCAGTTCTGCCTGCTGGCAATCTTGATCAACACCGGCCGGCACGAGGTGGGCGGACTGATCCTGGCCTGGGGCGGCGCAGCCGCCGTCTCGGCGGTGCTCGGGCTGATCCTGGTCAGGGCCTGGCCACTCCCCTCCGCTGCGCCCGGCTGGGTCCGGCAGCACCAGGACCTCATCCGCTACCTGCTGCCCGAGTACTTCCTCGGCCTGGGCGCGATGCAGTTCGGGATCCTGCTGGTGGGCGTGGTCGCAGGCGCCACCGCGGTCGGCTCGCTCCGGGCAGGCCAGGTGCTCCTCGGCCCGCTCGGCATCGTCGGCGCGGCCGTCTTCCAGTTCGCCGTTCCGGAGGTGGCACGGCGTACGCCGGTGTCCGCTCGCTGGCTCGCGGCGCTCGCCGCCGGGCTGAGCGGTGGACTCGCACTGCTCACCGTCGGCTACCTGGCACTGATGCTGCTGCTGCTGCCGGATCCGCTCGGCGTGGCCCTGTTCGGCAACTCCTGGGCAGGTGCGGCGGCGGTACTGCTGGCAATGGGCCTGAGCTCGGTCTCGTCCTCGCTGGCCAACGGACCCGCAGGTGTGCTGTACGGCCTGGGCCAGGCGCGGGCGACGTTCCGGATCAACCTCGCCAAGGGACCGTTGCTGCTGCTCGCGCTCCTCGCCGGCACGTTCCTCGCCGGTGCGGTCGGCGCGTCCTGGGCACTGGCCGCTGTCGAAGCCGTGGTGTTGCCGGTGTGGATCGGCACCTTGCGGCGTACGCTAGGCCGGCTCGCGGGGCCTGGCCAGGCCGAGATCGCATCGGCAGCCGTCGAACTGGCCATTTCAGCAACACCGGCAACCCGGGACGGAGCCCCTCGATGACCCAACGCCTGGTCTACCGCTCCTACGGCGGAGAGAATTTCAAGCAGCGGCCCGGCTACTACAGCAAGCTGCTCACTCTGACCTCGTTCGTTCGCGCCGCGTCGCAGCTGTCGCAGCCCGACATCATCTTCTTCAACGATGGTCCCGTGCCGGCCGACCGGCTGGCGATCATGGAACGGTTCGGCCGGGTGGTTCAGCTGGCGGAGACAGCGCAGGGCATGCGGACGAGCTACCGCGCGGCGCTGCTGCTCAGCAGGACCGAGCCCTGGTCCGACGACGACGTGGTGAGCTACGTCGAGGACGACTACCTGTTCACCGAGGACGCCTTCCTCGCCCTGGACGATGCTGCCCTCGAGCTGCCAGAGGCGTCCTACTTCGCGCTGTACGGCACCCGTCCCGACCTGTCCGACCCCGACATGTGGATCGAGCACAGTCTGCCCAGACGGTGGGCGCCGGCGCCGGATCGGACGGCGGGCGGCCGGGTCTGGTTCAATCGCTGCTCGATCGCGAGCACCTTCAGTGCCCGGGTCGGCGCGTTGCGCACCGACCTGCCCGTCTTCCTGGCCTGCCTGGGGCCCTTTCGCAAGCGCTACCTGGACCATGAGACGTGCCTGATCTACCAGGGCTACGTCCCCTACCACGGCCGGGAGCTGCTGCTCGGCCTGCCGGGTGACTTCGTCCCGTCGCTGCGCGGCGTGCTGCGGACCGCGTTTCTGCTGCCGTACCGGATCCGGCTGAACCAACTCGCCCGGCGTCGTCGAACCGCCAACCTCCTCTACGTGCTGATCCCGAACGAGGCCACACATCTGGAGCACCCCGTGATGTCGCCCGATCAGGATTGGCAGGCGGTGGCGTTCGAGGTCACTCGGTGGGCCGCCGAGAACAGGCTGGTTACCGGGTCGGGCACGCAATCCGTAACCCGATGAGCTCGCGGTCGTCGACGCAGTCCAGCGCAGCGCCCGGCTGGACCGTGGGCAGGATACGGCTCATGGTGCTGGCCGCCCTGGGACTCGTCGTGCTCAGCATGGTCGGCCGGTGGTCCGTGCTGCCCGAGGCCGGTTCGCTCGGTCTGGCGCGCGTACCGGATCCCGCGACGTCTTCGCTGGATCGGGTGCGCGCCACTCTGGGACCGCCGCGATCCGGTGGTCAGTGGCACTCCGGGATCTGGGCCGGCGGGGACACCGCGCGGACCTCGCGCGTCGAGTCGTTCGGCAGGTGGCGCGGCACGGCGACCGACGCGGCGACCATGTACCCGGAGAGCAGGACCTGGCAGAGCATTCACGACTCGCACTGGCACCTGACGACCTACGCCGGGTTCGAGGGCACCTTGGTGTACGGCCTGCCGATGCTGCCCGAACGGGGCGAGGGCGACTTCAGCACGATCCGCAACGGCGACCATGACTGGGTGTACCGCAAGGTCGCGCGGGACTTGGTCAATGAGGGGCGAGGACGCTCCATCGTGCGGATCGGCTGGGAGGCCAACGGCGACTGGTTTCCTTGGCAGGCGACCGCAGCCACCGCAACCGACTATGTCGGCGCCTACCGGCACATCGTCGGCGTGCTCCGGTCGATCGCACCGGAGCTGATCATCGACTTCGACATCGCCTGCGGCACCGAGCTGCGCGGCCAAAAGGATCCCCTGTCGGCCTTGACGAAGCTCTACCCAGGCGACGACGTGGTGGATCTCGTCGGCTGCGACACCTACGACTGGTACCACACCAAGGCCCAGGACGATGTCAGCTGGCTGGCCGCGATCCGGCCACGCGACCGGGTGGGGATCGCAGACGTGGCGGACTTCGCGCGTGCTCACGGCAAGGGCATGTCCGTTCCCGAATGGGGACTCGCCAGCCGTGCCGAAGGCGGACTTGGCGACAACCCGTTCTATCTCGAGAAGATGCGGTCGTTCTTCGAGGCCAACGCCGATGTGCTGGTGCTGGAAAGCTACTTCAGCGAACCGCAGACGTCGCTGGCCAACAGCATCTGGAACCCGGACCAGAACCCGCGGTCCGCAGCGGTGTACCGACGGCTGTGGTGAGCCGTCACCACAGCCGTCGGTACGCCGCTGCGGCCTTGGGGTTCTGCCCCGTACTCAGTGACGAGCGGAGGTAGACCGCCGGCTCGTCGAAGTAGCACTCGTAGGCGACGACGTCGGCGTTGGCCACCAGGAACCTGTGCATCGCGGCGACGAATGCCGGGTTGTCACCGCCGCCGTGGCCGTTGGCAGGAGTGGCAAGTCCCCACTCGCCCACCCCCATGGGCTTGTGATGTCGCCGGGCGAACGACGCGATGTCGGCCAGGCCGGTGCCGTAGCGCGGCCTGGTCAGCGGTCGCAGATCGGTGCCCCGGACCCGGGTCGCCCACCAGTCGTACACGTCGCAATGGATCAGATCGACCACGTCGTCGCCGGGGTAGAGCATGCTCAGCGGGGCGGTCCGGTTCCGCGAGCCGCGCAGACCGGGCCCGCATCCGATCCCGAAGTCGATGACCAGCCCCGGGGCTGTCCTGGTCATGGTCAGTGCCACCCGGCGGAATGCGGCCCGGAATGCCCGGGCGCTGGCCGCTGTCGCGCCCCAGCGCCAGTCGGGCAGGTTGGCCTCCCAGGCGATGCGGACCACCGAGTTGCCCCGGCCGGCGGCCTTCAGGTTGCGCGCGACGGCGCGCCACACCCAGTCCTGGTCCCCCCTCGCGATCGAGGTCAGCGACCCCTCACCCGAGTCGGGCAGGATGGCCAGCGCGTAGCTCAGCCGGCCCGGCACACCCTTCCAGACGTTGATCGACCAGGTACGGGATGCGATGGCGGCGTAACTTCCCTGGGCGCTGAAGGCCGTCACGATGTCGATGGGCCGGCCGCGCCACTTCCCGTACGCGGCGACGGCCGCAGGGCTGAACCGCCCACCACTCCAGACCCCCGACAGCCAGGGCAGGCCCGAACGGCTCCGACCCAGCTTCCTCGACGGGGTCCGGGACATGCGCACGGTCCGCCGGCAACCGCAGTCCGGCAGCCGCACCGTGACCGGTCCCCGATAGCTGACCCCCGTGCCCTTGGTGGTGACGACGGCGCGCCATCCCTTCGGCACATACAGGGCGCGGAGCTTCTTGGTGCCGAGGGCCCGGCGCGAGTTCTGACCCGGTTTGAGCAGGATCCTCGACTTACCGCAGCCGACGGCGGTCAGGCAGATCCGCACCGATGTGTGCGAGATGTTGGTCAGTGTGCTGCGTTTGGCGGCAGCGGCGGGCTCGACCAAGAGGACAGTGAGCACCGCAAGTGCCGCCAGGACCCCGACGACCCTTCTCATGGCTGCGATCCTCCAGACGTTGTCGGTAACCGTCGGGCCCCGACCCGTCGCTGGTAAGCGTCGCGCAAACATCACCATACGACACGGTGGCGCGACCTATGCCAGATTGGGGTGCGGTTCAGCTGCACTGGACGAAGGGAGACGACGTGAAGCTGCTCGAAGACGAGGTGAATGTGCGGGCGCCGGACTGCGCGATCCGGACCACCATGATCAGCCCGGTCGGTGACGGCCCGTGGCCGGGGATGCTGCTCTACACCGACATCTTTCAGCGCACCGAATCGACCCTGCGGACCGCGCGACGGCTCGCTTCGGCCGGGTTCGTCGTCTGCGTTCCGGAGATCTACCCGCGCAGTGCGCTCGCCGGCGTCGCGCTGGAGTTCGACGACGCGGGCAAGGAGTCGGGGCTCGCGGCCGCGGCGGACACGACCACCGCAGAATTCGACTCCGACCGGGCTGCCGTGCTGGACTTTCTCGAGCAGCGCCGAGAGCTCGACGGAATTGTCGCGGCCGGCTTCTGCATCGGCGGTCATCTCGCCTTTCGTGCCGCCTTCGACCCGCGCATTCGGGCCACGGTCTGCTACTACCCCACCGGCCTGCAGAACGGGGCGCTGGGTGCGGACAGCGACGCCGGGTCGCTGGCGAGCGCGCATCTCATCCGTGGCCGACTGATGATCGTCCTCGGCTCCGCCGACCCGCACGTGCCCGCCGATGCGAGGCTACAGATCGTCTCCGCCCTGTACGCGGCCGGTCTTGACGACCTCGAGCTGCACGTCTACCGCGGCGGCGAGCACGCTTTCATGCGAGACGTCGGTGCCCGGCATGACCCGGTACTCACCGACCTCGCGATCACCGAGGGGGTTCGCTTCCTGACCGCGCGAGGTTAGGAGAGGCGCTCCAGGACGAGCTCGCGGACCCGGGAGGCGTCGGCCTGGCCGCGCATCTGCTTCATCACCGCGCCGATCAAGGCGCCCGCGGCCTGCACCTTTCCGGCCTTGATCTTGGCAGCGACATCGGGATTGGCCGCGATCGCGGCGTCCACCGCTTCGGTCAGGGCGCCCTCGTCGGACACCAAGGCCAGGCCTCGAGCCTCGATCACCTGCGACGGCGTACCCTCCCCCGCCATCACGCCGGTGAACACCTGACGTGCCAACACGTCGTTCAGCTTGCCGGCGTCCACCAAAGCCTGGATCTCGGCGACCTGCGCAGGAGTCACACCGACCGACTCGAGATCAACCCCGGCCTCGTTGGCCTGCCGGGCGATCTCGGTCAGCCACCACTTGCGCGCGGCCTGAGGTGAGGCGCCGGCCGCAACCGTGGCTTCGATGGCGCTCAAGGCGCCGGCGCTGACGACATCGCGGAGCTCGAGCTCGGAGAAGCCCCAGTCCGCGGTCAACCGGCGCAGCCGTACGCCGGGCGGCTCCGGCAGGGTGCTCCGCAGCTGCTCCACCCACTCCCGCGAGGGCGCGATCGGCACCAGATCGGGCTCCGGGAAGTATCGGTAGTCCTCCGCCTGCTCCTTGCTCCGGCCCGACGTGGTCACCCCGGTCTCCTCGTGCCAGTGCCGGGTCTCCTGGGTGACCGAGCCGCCGGCGGCCAGGACGGCCGCCTGCCGGGTGATCTCATAACGCACGGCCCGCTCGACGCTGCGGAGGGAGTTCACGTTCTTGGTCTCGGTCCTGGTGCCCAACGGCGCACCCGGCCCGGGCCGCAGCGACACGTTGGCGTCGCAGCGCAGCGAGCCCTGCTCCATCCGGACGTCGGAGACGCCCAGTCCGCGCAGCAGGTCGCGCAGCATCGTGACGTACCCGCGGGCCACCTCCGGCGCCTTGGGCCCCGTGCCCTCGATCGGCTTGGTGACGATCTCGATCAGCGGCACGCCGGACCGGTTGTAGTCCAGCAGCGAGTAGTCGGCACCGTGGATCCGTCCGGTCGCGCCGCCGACGTGCAGCGACTTGCCGGTGTCCTCCTCCATGTGCGCCCGCTCGATGCCGATCCGGTACGTCTGACCGTCCACCTCGACCTCGGTCCACCCGTCGTACGCGATCGGCTCGTCGTACTGGGAGATCTGGTAGTTCTTCGGCATGTCCGGGTAGAAGTAGTTCTTCCGGGCGAAGCGGCACCACTCCGCGATGGAGCAGTTGAGGGCCAGCCCGATCCGGATGGCCGACTCCACGGCCTTGGCGTTGACGACGGGCAGGGAGCCGGGCAGGCCGAGGCAGACCGGGCAGACCTGGGTGTTGGGATCGGCGCCGAACGCCGTCGAGCAGCCGCAGAACATCTTGGAGGCGGTGTTCAGCTCGACGTGCACCTCGAGCCCGAGCACCGGGTCGAAGTGAGCCACCGCCTCGTCGTACGGGACGGTGTCGGCCGCCTGGCGCAGCGTCGTCACGAGACCACCGCCAGTTCAGGAATCCGATCGAGCAACGGCCCGCCCCAGGTCTGGGTGAGTGCGCGCTCCAGTGCGGCCCCGACTCGGTAGAGCCGGTCGTCCGCCAGCGGCGGAGCCATCACCTGCAGGCCCACCGGCAGTCCGTTCTCCGGTGCCAGGCCGACCGGGAACGACGCGGCAGCGTTCCCGGAGAGGTTGGACGGGATCGTGCACAGGTCGTTGTAGTACATGGCCAGTGGGTCGTCGACCTTCTCCCCGATTCGGAACGCGGTGAGCGGCGTCGAGGGAGACACCAGGACATCGACCTGCTCGAAGGCGCGGTTGAAGTCTCGGGAGATCAGCGTGCGCACCTTCTGCGCCTGACCGTAGTAGGCGTCGTAGTAGCCGCTGGACAGCGCGTAGGTGCCGATGATGATCCGGCGCTTCACCTCCGCCCCGAAGCCGGCCTCGCGGGTCGCCGCCATCACCTGCTCGGCGCTGGCCACGCCGTCATCGCCGATGCGGAGTCCGTAGCGCATCGCGTCGAACCTGGCCAGGTTGGAGGAGCACTCGCTGGGCAGGATCAGGTAGTACGCCGCCAGCGCGTAGCGGAAATGCGGGCAGGACACCGGAACGATCTCCGCCCCGAGCCGCTCCAGCAGGTCCACGGCCTCGTCGAACCGCTGCTCGACTCCGCGCGCGTAGCCCTCACCGCGCAGCTCGCGTACCACTCCGACGCGAAGCCCGGACACATCGCCGGAACGTGCGGCCGCCACCACATCGGGCACCGGCGCGTCGATGGAGGTGGAGTCGCACGGATCGTGTCCGGCGATCACCTGATGCAGCAGCGCCGCATCGAGCACCGTTCGAGCGCACGGACCGGGAGTGTCCAGGCTGGAGGCGAGGGCGACCAGGCCGTACCGCGACGTGCCGCCGTAGGTCGGCTTGACACCGACCGTGCCGGTCACCGCCGCAGGCTGCCGGATCGAGCCGCCGGTGTCGGTGCCGATGGCGAGCGGCGCCTCGAACGCTGCGAGTGCCGCAGCCGAACCTCCGCCCGACCCGCCGGGAATCCGGTCCAGGTCCCAGGGGTTGTGGGTCGGCCCGAACGCCGAGTTCTCTGTCGACGAGCCCATGGCGAACTCGTCCATGTTCGTCTTGCCCAGGATCACCAGGTTGGCGTCGAGCAGCCGCCGGGTCACCGTTGCGGAGTAGGGCGGGATCCAGTGCTCGAGGATCTTCGAGCCGCAGGTGGTGGGAGCCCCGGCGTAGGCCAGCACGTCCTTCAGCGCAAGCGGAACACCGGCCAGCGGGCCAAGGCTCTCGCCGGCGGCGATCCTTGCGTCCACCTCGGCCGCGGTAGCCAGAGCCCGGGCTCGGTCCACGTAGAGGAATGCGTGCACCTCGCCGTCCACCTCGGCGATCCGGTCGAGGTGTGCCTGGGTCACCTCGACCGCACTCAGCTCACGTGCCGCGATCCGGGCCGCCAGGTCGACGGCCGTGCTCCGGATGATCACGCCTCCTCCCCCAGGATCCGCGGCACCCGGAACCGGTCTCGCTCGGCCGCCGGGGCTGCGGCGAGCACGTCGGCCAGCGGCAGCGACGGAATCACCTCGTCATCCCGGAAGACGTTTGTCAACGGCAGCGCATGCGAGGTAGGCGGGATGTCCTCGGCGGCCACGTCCGACACGTGGGCGACCGACTCCAAGATCACCTCCAGCTGGGGGGCCAGGTGGGCCAGTTCCTCGGCCGTCAGCTCGATCCGGGCCAGCCGGGCGAGCGCGGCGACATCATCGGGACTCAGAGGCACGGCCGACATCCTAGGCGCGGTGTCGATCAGGCAGAACTTGTTTGTCTGCGTGCTCGCGCTGGCCGTGAGAACGTCTCGGAGTCGGGACTGGCAAGGTGGTCACTTATGCCGTGTACTTCCCGCACAAGTGACCACCTTCTGGGCTCATCAGCACAAGGAGGATGCTGGCCTAGCCGGTGATACGCCCGACTTTCAGGAGGAACCATGGACTATCGGCTCGAGGTGATCGGCATCCCGGTGTCGGATGTGGACACGGCCAAGGCGTTCTACAGCGAGGTCGTCGGCTTCCACGTCGA
>JBKPNA010000486.1:0-12817 GCA_046765695.1 Actinomycetota bacterium
CCTGCGCGAGGCGTACGCGGTGGAGGACACCCTGCGACCGGATCGGCTGGTCTTCGGCACCCAGTCACCGCATGCGCTGGCGATGCTGGAGGAGATCTACGCAATCCCGATCACCGACCGGGTGCCGGTGGTGCGCTGTGACATCGCCACCGCCGAGCTGATCAAGGTCGCGGCCAACTCGTTCCTGGCCACCAAGATCAGCTTCATCAACGCGATAGCCCAGCTGTGCCAGGCCGCCGGTGGGGACGTGACTCTGTTGGCCGACGCCCTGGGCTACGACCGGCGGATCGGCCGGGAGGGCCTCAACGCCGGACTCGGGTTCGGCGGTGGCTGCCTGCCCAAGGACATCAGGGCGCTCGCCGTGCGCGCCGACGAGCTCGGGGTCGGGGTTATGACGGACCTGATCCGGGCGGTGGAGGCGATCAACGACGGGCAGCGCGCCGGGCTCGCCGAGCTGGCCATCGACCAGGCCGGCGGGGACGTGAGGGGCAAGCGGATCGCGGTGCTGGGGGCAGCGTTCAAGCCCGGCACCGACGACACCCGCAACTCCCCCGCGCTCACCGTTGCCGACTACCTGCACGCGCGCGGCGCGGACGTACGAATCTATGACCCGCAGGCCAGGCTGCCGCCGCGAGAGGGGTTCACCCAGGTGGCCAGCGTGGAACAGGCCATGCTCGGGGCCGAGGTGGTGCTGCACCTGACCGAGTGGCCCGAGTTCCGCCAGCTCGACCCCGAGAAGCTCGGCAGCCTGGTCAAATCGAAGGTCATCATCGACGGGCGGCTGAAGCTGCACGCCCCCACCTGGCGCAACGCCGGCTGGAAGCTGGTCCAGATCGGCCGTGCAGCCACTCTCTGAGGCCGACGTGTCAGCAGTCGGGCACCATGGGGGCCGCCGCGCTTTTTGACAAATCGGGGAATAACCCTGTGGACTGCGGTGCTGTAACAGATAGCTGATCTATATGACTCGGAGGAGCTGCTGCTGATGACCGCTGCCGTCAAGGACCGTGTCGACTTCTGGTTCGACCCCCGCTGCCCCTTTGCCTGGATCACCTCCCGGTGGATCCTCGAGGTGGAGAAGGTCCGGGACATCGACGTGCGCTTTCACGTGATGAGCCTGGCGGTGCTGAACGAGGACACCGACATCTCCGACGACTACCGCGAGGGCCTGAAGCCGGCCTGGCGTCCGGTCCGGGTGGCAGTCGCCGCGGAGCAGTTCAAGGGCGAGGAGGTTCTCGAGCCGCTGTACACCGCGATGGGCACCCGGATTCACAACCGGGGCGTCAAGGACATGGATGTGGTGATCCGGGAGTCGCTGGAGGAGCTGGGGCTGCCCGCTGAGCTGGCCGACGCGGCCGACTCGGAGGACTACGACGAGGCGGTGCGGGCCAGCCACAAGGCCGGCATGGACAAGGTCGGCAAGGGTGTCGGCACGCCGACCATCCACGTCAAGGACGTCGCGTTCTTCGGCCCGGTGCTGACCCGGATCCCGCGTGGCGAGGAGGCGGGCAAGCTCTGGGACGCCAGCCTCACGCTGGCCAGCCACCCGTACTTCTTCGAGATCAAGCGCGAGCGTACGGACAAGCTGCACTTCGAGTGACATACCGCGTACACGTTACGTACACGTTACGTGTATGATTAGTGTATGGCTCGGAGCCGGACGAACATCGAGATCGAGGACGATTACGTCGAGGTGATCATGGACCGCTTCGGCGTTCGGACCAAGACGGAAGCGGTCGATCTTGCGCTGCGTCACCTTGCTGGCCAGCCCATGACCCGCGAGCAGGCGCTGCAGATGCGAGGCGCTAACGCCATCAGGGAAGTCCCCGAGGATCCGACACCACGGCTGAGCGCGTGATCCTGGCTGACACGTCCGCCTGGGTGGAGTATGACCGGTCGACGGGAAGCCCGGTCGACCGGCGAATGGCGGAGCTGATCGCGGCAGACGGTCCGCTGGCCGTGACCCAGCCCGTCATGATGGAAGTCCTAGCGGTCGCCCAGGACGAACGCCGCCAGTCAGACTTGACGCGCCTGCTCCAACGGTTTCCGTTGCGTAGGTTTGACGCAGACATCGACTTTGCAGGTGCCGCCCGGATCTACCGACAGTGCCGAAGCGCTGGCATCACGCCGCGTGGATTGATCGACTGCATGCTGGTCGCGGTGGCCTGGCGGTATGCCGACGCGATCCTCGCGTCCGACGTCGACCTCGACCGAGTCTGCGGCGTCATGGGTGTGCCGCTCGACCCGTCATCGCTGCGGGATAACGTTTCGGGATGAGCAACAGCGACGCGACGATCATCTACACCCATACCGACGAGGCGCCCGCGCTGGCGACGTACTCGCTGCTGCCGATCATCCAGGCGTACGCGGGGGTCGCCGGGGTCACGGTGGAGACCCGGGACATCTCGCTGGCCGGGCGGATCCTCGCCCAGTTCGGTGACCGGCTGGCTGAGGGCCAACGGCAGCCGGATGCGCTGGCCGAGCTGGGTGAGCTGGCCAAGACACCCCAGGCCAACATCATCAAGCTGCCGAACATCTCGGCGTCGGTGCCGCAGCTGAAGGCGGCGATCACCGAGCTGCAGGGCAAGGGATACCAGCTGCCGGACTATCCGGACTCTCCGCAGACGGACGAGGAGCGCGACGTCCGCGCGCGCTATGACAAGGTGAAGGGCAGTGCGGTCAACCCGGTGCTGCGCGAGGGCAACTCAGACCGTCGCGCGCCGGCGTCGGTCAAGCAGTACGCCCGGACCCACCCGCACTCGATGGGCGCCTGGTCGCCCGACTCCAAGACCAACGTCGCACACATGACCGCGAACGACTTCCGGTCCAACGAGACCTCGACCACCATCTCCTCGGATGGCTCGCTGCGGATCGAGCTGGTGAGCGAGGACGGCACCACCACCGTGCTGCGCGAGTCGGTTCCGGTGCGGGCCGGTGAGGTGGTCGACGCGACCGCCATGCACGTCGCCGCTCTGGAGGAGTTCCTCGCCGAGCAGATCGCCCGGGCCAAGGCCGAGGACGTGTTGTTCTCGGTCCACCTCAAGGCGACGATGATGAAAGTCTCCGACCCGATCATCTTCGGCCACGTCGTCCGCGCGTTCCTGCCGGAGGTGTTCGCCAAGTACGGCGACACGCTCGCCGCCGCAGGGCTCAGTCCCAACAACGGCCTGGGCAGCATCCTGGCCGGCCTGGACGCGCTGCCCGATGGCGCCGAGATCAGGCAGGCCATCGAGCAGGGGCTGGCCGACGGTCCCGCACTGGCGATGGTCGACTCGAACCGCGGCATCACCAACCTGCACGTACCCAGCGACGTCATCGTCGACGCGTCCATGCCGGCGATGATCCGCACCTCCGGCCACATGTGGGGTCCGGACGGGGAGGAGCACGACACCCTTGCGGTCATCCCGGACTCCTCCTACGCCGGCATCTACCAGGTGGTGATCGACGACTGCCGGCAACACGGCGCATACGACCCGACCACGATGGGCTCGGTGCCCAATGTCGGGCTGATGGCCCAGGCTGCGGAGGAGTACGGCTCCCACGACAAGACCTTCGAGATCCCGTACGCCGGCAGTGTCCGCGTCGTCGACGAGTCGGGGTCCGCGGTGCTGGAAACCGCCGTCGAGCCCGGCGACATCTGGCGGATGTGCCAGACCAAGGACGCCGCCGTCGCCGACTGGGTCAAACTCGCTGTCACTCGTGCTCGTGCGACCCGCACCCCGGCGGTGTTCTGGCTGAACGCCGACCGCGCCCACGACGCGCAGCTGATCGCCAAGGTCGAGCGTTACCTTCCCGAGCAGGACACCGACGGTCTCGACCTGCAGATCATGTCGCCGGTCGAGGCGATCGGGTTCTCGGTGGAGCGGATCCGCCGGGGCGAGGACACCATCTCGGTAACCGGCAACGTGCTCCGGGACTACCTCACCGACCTCTTCCCGATCCTCGAGCTCGGCACCTCGGCCAAGATGCTGTCGATCGTGCCGCTGCTGAACGGCGGCGGCCTGTTCGAGACGGGCGCCGGCGGGTCCGCCCCTCGGCACGTCCAGCAGCTGCTCAAGGAGAACTATCTGCGCTGGGACAGCCTGGGTGAGTTCCTGGCCCTGGCCGCGAGCCTGGAGCACCTCGCGGAACACTCCGGGAACCCCAGAGCCCAGATCCTCGCCGACACCCTGGACCGAGCGACCGCCACCTTCCTCAACGAGAACAAGTCGCCCGCGCGTAAGGTCGGTCAGATCGACAACCGGGGCAGCCACTTCTTCCTGGCGCTCTACTGGGCCCAGGAGCTCTCCCGGCAGACCGACGATGCGGAGCTGGCCGCTGCGTTCACTCGCCTCGCAGACAAGCTGACCGCTTCACAGCACGCGATCAACGACGAGCTGATCGGGGTGCAGGGTTCACCGATTGATCTGGGCGGCTACTACCGACCGGATCCGGCCAAGGCCAATGCCGTGATGAGACCCTCGGACACCTTCAACTCCGCGCTGGCAGGCCTCGCAGAAATGGCTCCATAGTCACAGGATCTCGAACCGGACGCCCAGCGCCAGGTAGGTGCCGGCTGCCCGTCTGTCGCAGCTCAGGAGAAGGCATTTGGCGGCAGCGGCGGCTTGGGCGACCAGACCGTCGTACACGGCCCCACCGGCGATCCCGGCGTCGACCAGAGTGTCGAGAGCACCATGACGGTCAGTTTCACCCAGGTGGACGGTGGCCGGGAAGGTACTCGTCAGAATGGCACGGGCCTCCAGCGGTGATATCCGCGATGGAGCGGGCAGCCGGGTCAGCACCGAGTAGGTCTCGAACTCGGCATGTCCGGAAAGGCCGATCCTGTGGCCCTGTACGCGCTTGAGCACTCCGGCGCGCTGCGCGCTCTCGGGGTTGACGAGGGCCAGCGCAGCGCTGCTGTCCAGGAGGAGGTCAGCGCTGGTCGGCAAGACGGAACTCCCGCAGCTCCTCGGGCGACATGTCGAAACCCTTGGCGAGCATCAAGATGCCATCCTTCTCGACCAGGCCGCCAGTCGCGATCGGTTCAATCCTGATGCCTGCACCGTCAATGAAGACCTCCACATCACCTGGTGCCATGCCGATCTGGTCTCGAAGCGTCTTTGGAACCACCAGGCGTCCTGCCTTATCGATGGTTGTGCGCATACCACAAAGCTACCACCGTCACGGGAATATCAGAGGCTCTCACCGTCAACGATCAGGTCCGCCCGCATCCACGGTCGCTGCTCGGCCGCGTAGGACTGCTCGCTCGGCAGCCAGTCGGTACGCCACCGCTCCAGCAGCGCGGGGTCGGTGTCCCGCGCCAGGATCCGCCGCCGCCGTACGCGGGCCGGCGTCGCCACCCAGATCCGCAGGTCCCATGGCACGGGTACGCGGACATCGGTCGCCGACACGCCCTCCACAATCACCGGCATCCCAGCCGGCACTTCCACCCAGTCCAGGCCGGCATCGGCGGCCAGGTCCCAGCGCTGGTAGCGCGCCGGGCGGCCGGCGAGCAGCGGTTGGAGCACCGAGGCGACGAACAGGTCCCGGTCCCATCCGGGCACACCGGCGCGGGCGAAGTCGTCCACCTCGATGATGTGAGCGCCCGGCAGCTCGGCTGCGATCAGTCGCGCCAGGGTGCTCTTGCCGGCCGCCCCGAAGCCGTCCACGCCGACCCAGCGGGTGCCCGTCCGCCCGGCCAGCTGTTCGCGCACCCACGCCGGGACGTCGTCGGGTCGCGATCGCTGCGCCACTGGCACCTCCCACCACACCGCCGGCTCGGCGTTGCTAGCGTCAGCCTACGAACGTCAGCGAGGAGGACTTCGTGAGCACACCTGTCAAGGTCGCCGTCACCGGGGCCGCCGGCCAGATCGGCTACAGCCTGCTTTTCCGGATCGCCAGTGGGTCGATGCTCGGCCCGGACCAACCCGTCGAGCTGCGGCTGCTGGAGATCACCCCGGCGCTGAAAGCCCTGGAGGGCGTGGTGATGGAGTTGCACGACTGCGCGTTCCCGCTGCTGGCCGGGGTTGAGATCGGCGACGACCCGAAGCGGATCTTCGACTCGGTGAACGTCGCCTGCCTGGTCGGTGCCCGGCCGCGGACCAAGGGCATGGAGCGCGGTGACCTGCTGGAAGCCAACGGCGGGATCTTCAAGCCGCAGGGCAAGGCGCTCAACGACCATGCCGCCGACGACGTGAAGGTGCTGGTCACCGGCAACCCGGCGAACACCAACGCACTGATCGCCATGAACAACGCGCCCGACATCCCGGCCAGCCGGTTCAACGCGCTGACCCGGCTCGATCACAACCGGGCCAAGGCTGTGCTGGCCGCCAAGGTCGGCGTTGCAGCCGCCGAGGTCCGCCGGATGACGATCTGGGGCAACCACTCCGCCACGCAGTACCCCGACTTGTTCAACGCAGAGATCCGGGGGCAGAACGCCGCCGAGCTGGTCAACGACCAGGACTGGTTGGAGAACGAGTTCCTACCGACCGTGCAGCAGCGGGGCGCAGCGATCATCGAGGCCCGCGGCGCAAGCTCGGCCGCCAGTGCCGCCAATGCCACGAGCGAGCACATCCGCGACTGGGTGTCGGGCACGCCGGAGGGTGACTGGGTGTCCATGGCGGTGCCTTCGGACGGCTCGTACGGCGTGCCGGAAGGACTGGTCTCCTCCTTCCCCTGCACCACCTCCGGCGGCGAGTACACGATCGTCCAGGGCTGCGAGATCAATGAATTCTCCCGGACCAAGATCGACGCCAGCGTCGCCGAGCTGGCGGAAGAGCGCGACGCGGTTCGCGCGCTGGGCCTGATCAACTGAGCGAAGATACGCCGGTGCGTCACACTGGTGGGCATGACCGACACCGGACCCGGCGCCGACCCACCCAGCCCGTTCAGCCGGGAGGGATCGCAGGCGGCTGACGGGCTCGGCGCTGAGCCGTCGCCGGGGTCCTCGGCCGAACCGTTCGAGCTCTACCCGCCGCCGGCCGGCGGCGACCCGTACCCGAGTCCCGGCGCCTATGCCGGGCCCTATCCGGCCGCTACGCCGTACCCGGCCTCGAGCTCGACCCCACCGGCGCCCGGGTTCGACCCCCAGCCGACCCCGCCGTACGGGTCGGACGGAGCGGCGGCGCCGTACCCGGCGTCATCGCCCGGCTACGGCAGCAACCCCTATGAGTACCCGTCCTACCAGCCGACGTACGGCGGCACCGTGCCGTACGGGGCGGTGCAGGTGCAGGTCAGCCATCCGAAGGCCACCACGGCCATGGTGTTCGGCATCCTCGGCATCGTCCTCGGCCTGAGCTGCGGTATCGGCGGCTTCCTCGGCATTGCCGGCATCGTGCAGGGCCGCCGGGCCCGGGGGGAGATCGACGCCGAGCCCGGGCGCTACAGCGGCCGCTCGCAGGCCGTGGCCGGAATTGTGACCGGCGTCATCGGCGTCGTCATCGCCGCACTGGTCGTGGTGTTCGTCGTGCTCGCCATCGTCTTCTACGCATCAACACCCGGAGACTTCTGACAGCTCGTTTCGCCAGACGCGTCGAGGGTATGGCTGGGGCCGGCTTGGTGAAAGAATGCTTAGCATGAGCAATCCGTATGACGAGAACCCGCAGAACCAGCCCGGGTCCAACCCCTATCAGCCGCCTCCGGGCCAGTACCAGGGTGGTGGCGGTTCTACCCCGTACGGGCAGCCCTCTCCGCCTCCGTACGGCCAGGGCTCTCAGCCCCCGTACGGCCAAGGCTCTCAGCCCCCTTACGGCCAGGGCTCTCCCACTCCGTACGGTCAGGGCTCTCCGACCCCTTACGGGCAGGGCTCTCCCACCCCGTACGGGCAGCCCTCCTCTGTCCCGTACGGCCAGGCCTCCCCTGCTCCGTACGGCCAGCAGCCCTACGGCGGCGTCGCCACCCAGGAGCATCCCCAGGGCACGATCATCTTCGTGCTGGGCATTGTGGGGATCTTCATCGGCGTCTGCGCCCCGATCGCCTGGTACCTCGGCAACAAGACGCTGCGGGAGATCACGGCCTCCGGCGCCTCGTACAGCAACGTGTCGCAGATCCGCACCGGCCGCATGCTGGGCAAGGTCTTCACGATCATCTACATCGTCTTGATCGTGCTCTACATCGTCTTCTTCATCGTGATCTTCGGCATCGCGGCGTCGCAGGGCAACATCTGACCATCGCCAGCGGTCTCGACGAGGAGGCGGCCGAGCTGCTCGGCCGCCTTCGCACATTGCGCCGCGACCTGCACCGGGCAGCCGAGATAGGACTGCAGCTGCCCCGCACCCAGGCACTGGTCACAGCGGCGCTGGCTGACGCCGGACTCGAGATCACACTCGGTCGTCGGCTGACCTCGGTGGTCGGCGTGCTGCGGGGCCTGCGGCCGGGTCCGGTCCCGGCCGTGCTGCTGCGGGCCGACATGGACGCGCTTCCGGTCACGGAGGAAACGGGTGAGCCCTTCGCAGCCCAGCCCGGCGTGATGCATGCCTGCGGGCACGACCTGCACACTGCGGCCCTGGTCGGCGCCGCAATCTTGCTGAACCGCCATCGCGCCGAGCTGGCCGGGGACGTCGTGTTCATGTTCCAGCCGGGCGAGGAGGGACATGACGGCGCGGCGGCGATGATCGCCGAGGGGGTGCTGGACGCCGCCGGCACCCGGGTGTCTGCGGCGTACGGGCTGCACGTGTTCTCCAGCACCCTCCCCCGCGGAGTGGTCGCCACCCGCCCGGGTCCACTGATGGCCTCGTCGGCAGGCCTGTTCGTCACCGTACGCGGGGTCGGCGGCCACGGCGCCCGACCGCACGCGGCCGCCGACCCGATCGTCGTTGCGGCGGAGATGGTCACCGCGCTGCAGACCATGGTCACCCGGCAGTTCGACGTGTTCGACCCAGTGTTGATCACCGTCGGGATCTTCCAGGCCGGCACCCGTCGCAACGTCATCCCGGACAGCGCGACCTTCGAGGCGACCGTCCGGGCGTTCAGCGCGGGAGCCATGGCCCGGATCAAGGACAGCTCAGTCCGGCTGTGCACCCAGCTCGCCGCAGCGTACGGGCTGCAGGCCGACGTGTCGTTCACCGACGAGTACCCGGTGACCGTCAACGATGCCGAGCACGCGGACTTCGCGCTGCGAGTAGCCGAGGATGTCTTCGGCGACGACCGCACTCTGTTGCTGCCCGACCCGATGATGGGGTCGGAGGACTTCTCCCGAGTGCTGGCCGAGGTCCCCGGCGCGTTCCTCTTCCTGGGCGCCTGCGCCGGCAAGGATCCGGCCACCGCGCCGACCAACCACTCCGCTCTCGCCCGGTTCGACGAGTCGGTGCTGCCGGACGCGGCTCTGCTGCTCGCCGAGCTGGCCCGACGCCGGCTGGACATGCTCACCTACCCGGGGGTACCACCACAGCCAGCACGATGATCGACACACTCAGTACGGTCAGCATGCCGGTGTCGAAGGCCTTGCTCCGCACCTGGAGCAGACCGGCTTCGCGGCTGGGCAGCGCCAGCCGCTCGATCGCCCCGACCCCCAGTGAGCCGCCGATCACCAGGCAGCCCAGTCGCCAGCTCGACTCCCAGACCAGAGCGATGACCAGGCCTCCGACGATGCCGAGCAGGACGACGAGCACCGGCCAGGCGCGCAGCGTACGCGCCGCCGCGGCCGACTCGACCCGAGCCCGGCGGGCCTCGGTCATGACGACGCCACCTGCTCGGCCCGCTCCACCACGTTGGTCAGCAGCATCGCCCGGGTCATCGGGCCGACCCCGCCCGGCATCGGTGCCACCCAGGAGGCCACCTCGAGCACGCTGCCGTCGATGTCGCCGACCAGGCCGTGCTCGGTCCGGGTGATGCCCACGTCGACGCAGACCGCTCCCGGCTTGACCATGTCGGCGGTGACCAGTCCGGGTCGCCCGGCGGCAGCCACCACGATGTCGGCCTCCCGGGTGTGCCGGGGGATGTCGACCGTGCCGGTATGACAGAGCGTCACCGTCGCGTTCTCGCTCTTGCGGGTCAGCAGCAGACCGAGGGGACGGCCCACCGTCGTACCGCGGCCGATCAGGCACACCTCGGCTCCGCCGAGCGCGATGCCGTGCCGGCGCAGCAGCTCGACGACACCTCGCGGAGTACAGGGCAGGGGCCCCGGCGCACCCAGCACCAGCTTGCCGAGGTTCGTCGGATGCAGGCCGTCCACGTCCTTGTCCGGATCGACCAGGCTGAGCGCCCAGTTGTCGTCAAGGCTGCCGGGCAACGGCAGCTGGACCAGGTAGCCGGTGCAGGCCGGGTCGATGTTCAGCTTCTCGATCTCACCCGCCAGCTCGGCGGCGCTGGTGTCGGCCGGCAGCTCCACCTCGATCGAGGCGATCCCCACCTCGGCGCAGTCCCGGTGCTTGCCCCGCACGTAGGAGCGGCTGCCCGGGTCGTCGCCGACCAGGATCGTGCCCAACCCGGGGGTGACGCCCCGCTCGGTGAGGGCCGCCACCCGCCCGGCCAGGTCGGCCTTGATCGTGGCCGCGAGGGCCTTGCCGTCGAGGATCTGTGCCGTCATCGCCCGCTTCTTTTGATCTGGTGAGTTCAGTGGAAGAAGTGCCGCGCGCCGGTGAGGTACATGGCCGCCCCCGTGGCGCGGGCTGCGGCGATCACCTCGTCGTCGCGCACCGAGCCGCCCGGTTGCACGATGGCCGTGACGCCGGCGTCGAGCAGGATCTCCGGGCCATCGGCGAAGGGAAAGAAGGCGTCCGAGGCGGCCACCGACCCCGCAGCCCGGTCACCGGCGCGCTGCACCGCCAGCCGGCACGAGTCAACCCTGTTCACCTGGCCCATCCCGACGCCGACCGACGCGCCGTCGCTGGCCAGCAGGATCGCGTTGGACTTCACCGCGCGTACGGCCTTCCAGGCGAACTCCAGGTCGGCAAGGACTTGCGGGGCGGCGGGCTCGCCAGCCACCAGCTGCCACCCCGCCGCGGAGTCGTGCTCGGCGTCCACCGTGTCGACGGCCTGCACCAGCAGCCCCCCGTCGATCCGCCGGGCCTCCATGCCCCCACGCCGATACGGCTCAACCGCCAGAATCCGCAGATTCTTCTTGGCGCTCAGCACCTCCAGCGCACCGTCGTCGTACCCCGGCGCGACGATCACCTCGGTGAACACCTCGGCGACCTGGCGGGCCATCGCCGCGCTGACCGGCCTGTTGGCAGCGATCACGCCGCCGTAGGCCGACGTCGGGTCGCAGGCGTGAGCGCGCCGGTGCGCCTCCGCGATGTCGGTCCCGATCGCGATGCCGCACGGGTTGGCGTGCTTGATGATCGCCACCGCGGGCGGATCGAAGTCGCCAGCGGCGCGGCGGGCCGCGTCCGCATCGACGTAGTTGTTGTAGGACATCTCCTTGCCGTGCAACTGCTGCGCCCCCGCCAGCCCGCGCTCGGGCCCTTCGTCGCGGTAGAGCGCGGCGGGTTGGTGCGGGTTCTCGCCATAGCGCAGCACCCCCGCCCGGCGCCAGGTGGTGCCCGTCCAGCTGGGGAACATCTGGTCCCGCTCGGTGATCTCCTGCCGCAGCCAGCTCGCCACCGCGACGTCGTACGCCGCGGTATGGGCGAACGCCTCCGCAGCAAGCGCCTGCCGCTCGGCGAGAGTGAATCCGCCCTGCTCGAGCGCGGCACACAGCCGTCCGTACTGGTCGGGTGAGGTGACCACCGCGACACTGGCGTGGTTCTTGGCGCTGCTGCGCACCATGGCCGGGCCGCCGATGTCGATCTGCTCGACGCACTCCTCCGGGCCGGCGCCGGAAGCGACCGTGTCGCGGAACGGATAGAGGTTGCTGACCAGCAGGTCGAACGCCTCGATGCCCAGCTCAGCGAGCTGGCCGCGGTGTGACTCGCGCCGGACGTCGGCCAGCAGGCCGGCGTGCACCCTCGGATGCAGGGTCTTGACCCGGCCGTCGAGGCATTCCGGAAAGCCGGTGAGCTGCTCGACCGGCGTGACGGGCACGCCGGCATCGCCGATGGTCTTGGCTGTCGAGCCGGTGGAGACGATCTCAACTCCAGCTGCCGAAAGCGCCTCGGCGATCGCAACGAGGTCGGTCTTGTCATACACCGACAGCAGGGCGCGGCGGATCGGCCGGCGGCCAGCGTCGTTCACTCCCACACCACCTTCCGGTCCTCGACCCGCCAGCGCCTTGTCGCCAGCCGGTGCGTGATGTCGACGAGCAGCTCTCGCTCCGCGACCTTGATCCGCTCGTGCAGGGTCTCCACGGTGTCATCCTCGGCCACCGGCACGGCGGCCTGGGCGAGGATGACGCCGGTGTCGACGCCCGCGTCGACCAGGAACACGGTCGCCCCGCTGATCTTCACCCCGTACGCCAACGCGTCTCGGGGGCCGTGGATGCCGGGAAAGGACGGCAGCAGTGCGGGGTGGGTGTTGACCGTCCGGCCGCCGAAGGCGTCAAGGAACTCGGGCCCGACCAGCTTGAGGAAGCCTGCGCTGACCACGAGGTCAGGGTCGTACGCGGCCACCTCCTTCGTCAGAGCACGGTCCCACTCCGACCGGGTGGAGTGATCGGACACGGACTGGACGAAAGTCGGAATCCCTGCCGCCTCGGCGCGGGAGAGACCGGCGACCTCCGGGCGGTCGGAGCCGACGGCCACCACCTGGACGCCGTAGCCGGGCGACCCGCATGCGTCGATCAGCGACTGCAGCAATGTGCCGGTGCCAGAGACGAGCACCACCACCCGGGCAGCTTCGCCGCGCGACGGATCCACGGGCAGCGGCACCCGGCTACCCTAACCCCCGCGATAGCTCCGACTTCGCTGCCCTTACTCGAGCTTCGCTGCCGCTATTGCGGCAGCTATGTGTGAGCAAAGGCAGCGAA
>JBKPNA010000487.1:0-8130 GCA_046765695.1 Actinomycetota bacterium
GACAGGGCCAGGCACCACTCGACCATGAAGCGCAGCGCCATGGCCAGCACCAGCGCAGGCAGAAAGGCCAGGATCTGGGCCGCACCCGTGCCGGACAGATCGACGTCGAAGACCACCCCGAGCAGTACGGCGGCGGGCAGCACCGTCAGCGGGGCGAAGATCCCGCCGAAGAAGGTGGTGAGAGCGAAGAACAGCGAGTTGATCGCGGTCACCTTGGTCAGCCAGAACGCCGCCAGGGCGACGCACCACTCCACCATGAACCGCAGCACCATCGCGAGCAGCAGCGCCGGCAGGAAGGCCAGCGCCTCCGCAACACCCGTGCCGGACAGGTCCGCGTCGAACACCCTGCCGAGCAGGACGGCGGTGGGCAGTACCCCGACCAGCCCGACCAGCTTGTAGGCCAGGTTCTCGCAGACATCGTTGTGGATCGGATGTACCGGCCGTAGCAGCATCGGGGAGAAGGCGCCGGTCCGCATCCGCCACTCGAACTCCCACATGTGCCAGATGAAGGTCAGGTGGTCGACCACCATCATGACCAGGAAGTACGCCACGAACTGCTCGGCGGTGTAGCCGCTGATGGAGCCTTCCCCGGCCACCGTGCCCCAGACCACGATGAACACCACCGGCTGGATGAACGTCGTGAAGATCCAGATCGCGACCGCACCGCGGTAGGCCAGATTGACCGCCAGTGCCACCGGGAACCGGCCGCGGTAGTAGTCGGCGAGGGCAACGGCCGAGGAGCGGACCGGCCGACGCCCAACCAGGGGCTGCCGGGCGGTCTGCACCTCAGCCATCGCTGCTCTCCCGTGCCGGGCCGGCGAAAACCTCCTCGATCACCCGGTCCACCGGCGGCTCCTCGATGGTGAGGTCGGTCACCGGCAGCGCGGCCAGCAGCCGGCCGGCCACTGCCGGGGTATCCGCCTTGGGCACCCGGATGGCGAATCCGGTTGCCGTCCGCTCGACCTCTGCTCCGTCGACCAAGCCCGCTGGCAGCGGGGAGCTCAGCGCGGTTCCCTCCTCGAGCTCGACGGTGATCGTCTTGTGCGCCGCGAACCGCTGCACCAGACCGGTCAGGTCCCCGTCGTAGAGCAGCCGGCCCTGATGGATCACGATCACCCGCCGGCAGAGGGCCTCCACGTCCGCCATGTAGTGGCTGGTCAGCATCACGCAGGCCCCGGTTCGCCGGTTGTACTCGGCGATGAACGACCGGATCCGCCGTTGCATGGCGACGTCGAGCCCGATGGTCGGCTCGTCGAGGAACAACACCGCAGGTGCATGCAGCAGTGAGCCGGCGATCTCGCACTTCATCCGTTCGCCGAGGCTCAGGTTGCGCACCGGTTTGCGGAGCAGCTCGGCCAGCTCCAGCAGGTCGACGAGCTCGTCCAACCGGGCCCGAAAGTCGGCAGGCGGGATCTGGAAGATGGCGCGGTTGAGCCGGAACGAGTCCAGCACGGGGATGTCCCATTGCAGCTGGTTGCGCTGACCCATGATCAGCGCCATCCGGCCCAGGTAGGCCCGGTCACGCCGCCAGGGGGTGAAGCCCAGCACGCTCGCCGTCCCCGACGTGGGATGCAAGAGTCCGGCCAACATCTTCAGGGTGGTGGTCTTACCGGCACCGTTGGGGCCGAGGAACCCGACGATCTCCCCCGGCTCGATGGTGAAGCCGACGCCGGACACTGCCTGGACCTCCCGGGTCCGCCGCTTGACCAGGGCAGCGAGCGCCGCGCGTACGCCGCCCTCCCGCTCCGGCACGACATAGGTCTTGCCGAGATCGGTGGCCCGAATCGCGCTCATCCGCCGCGGACTTCTACGCGCACGCTCCCATCCTGTCGGGTGACTCTGACACCGGGCAGATCGGCCGGACCCTGACCGCGCCAGGCCGTGACCAGAGCGTCGACGGCCGCGAGATGGGTCATCGTGACCTCCTCGGCGCCGTGCCGCAGCAGCCAGCGGCGGAGCACCCGGCTCCGCAGGGCGGCCGGCAGGGCACTCAGGGCGGCGCATTCCAGCGTGTCGGTGCCGGGATCCGCATCGGCGGCGAGCCGGTCGAGGAGGTCGACGTCGTCACGGAGCAGACCGGCAGTCCTGGCCAGGGCCTCGACTACCCCTGGACCGAGCTCGGCCTCCAGGGTTGGCAGCACGGTCAGCCGGGCACGCACCCGGGCATACCGCCGGTCTGTGTTGTGGGGGTCCTGCCACGGCTGCAGCCCGAGCTCGGCGCAAGCTTGCTCGGTCACCGAGCGGCGCAGTCGCAGCAACGGCCGGACCAGCCGGCCGGACCGTACGGCCATGCCGGTCAAGGATCGTGGGCCGGAGCCGCGGGCGAGGCCGAGCAGGACCGTTTCAGCCTGGTCATCCATCGTGTGGCCCAGCCAGAGAGTGGCCTGGCGATTGCCCGCCTCGGCCTCCAAGGCGGCGTACCGGACGCGTCGGGCTGCTGCCTCCGGTCCGCCGCTACTCGGATCGAT
Source organism: Actinomycetota bacterium (assembly GCA_046765695.1). Lineage (GTDB taxonomy): Bacteria > Actinomycetota > Actinomycetes > Propionibacteriales > Propionibacteriaceae > Microlunatus. Next base: position 2,469 of record JBKPNA010000487.1, read on the forward strand.
CATGACCCGGCATACCACGACCTCACCGATGCCGAGACCGCACAGCTGGTCGCGCGCTCGCTTCGCCACCGCGGCCGAATCGGGCTGCAGCGCGTGATCGACCACGATGGCCGTAAGCTGCCGGCCGGAGCTGGTGGCCGCTCGGAGTGCACCGAAGGCGAGGGCGAGCGAGTCGGGCCCACCCGAGCAGGCGACCAGCAGATGGGTGTCGCTCTCGGTCAGCGCTGCGGCCACCGCTTGCGACACCGCCAGGGTGGCCGGTCCCAGCTCGCGCCGCGCCATGGCTCGCTATGTCGTCAGAACGTGGCCGGCTCGGGATGCGTCCGGGCAAGCCACAGGTCGGGGTCGGCGATCTCGGCGCGCGTCGGCAGGGTGTTCGGTGAGGTCCAGACCTTGTTCAGCCCATCCATGCCGACCCGGGCGATCACCGCCTTGCAGAAGGCGGCTCCGTCGCGGTACTGCCGCATCTTGGCGTCCAGCCCGAGCAGCTTACGGATCACCTTGTCGAAGCCCTGGCCCTGGCGGCGTACGGTGAACTTCGCCCGGATCTGCTCAACGGAGGCGATGACTTCGGGGCCGACCCCGTCCATCACCACGTCGGCGTGGCCCTCGAGAAGCGACATAACCGCGGTGATCCGATCGACGATCTCCCGCTGCGCCGGGGTCTGCACCAGATCGACGATGGAGAGCTCCTCGTTGCGGCTCAGGCCCTCGATGATCCGCCGGACCGCATTGGCCAGCATCTGCAGCAGCACGATCGGGTCGAGGTCGGCGCTGTCGACGACCTGCGCCACCAGGTCGGTGAGGTAGTCCCGCAGCCACGGCACGGCGGCGAACTGGACCCGGTGAGTCTCCTCGTGCAGGCAGACCCAGAGCCGGAAGTCGCTGGAGTCGACCTTCAGCTCGCGCTCGACGGCGACGATGTTGGGTGCCACCAGCAGCAGCCGACCACCGGGGAAGAACGGGTCGAACTGGCCAAGCACCTTGGGGGCGAGATAGCTGAGGAGCGCCCCAACCTCGATACCGGTGAGGCGCGGCCCGAGGCCGGCCATCGCGGGGCCGGCGTTCTTCATCTTCTCGACCGCCTTGGCATTCAGCGGTGCCAGGATCTGCCGGAACCCATCCAGGTTGGCCTGAATCCAGCGCGGTCGGTCCACCACGAGGACCGGGGAAGTGTTGGCCGCGGTACTCAGACCGGTCACCTGGGTGACGTATGCCTCCGCCCGAGTCGCTGCATCCCGGAGCTCGGCGACCACCGCCGCAGCGCCGGGCCGCGAGATCTCTGGACCGGGCTTGACCAGCTTGGTGGCGGTGTTCAGCGCCACGGTCCAGTCGACCATCGAGGTTTGCATGCGTTCGAGCGTATGCGCGGGACTTGGCCCAATGGGCATGGCCCCTGGTGAACCCGGGGAAACCCCTAGCTATCGGCAGCCGCAGGTGCTGATCGCGGTGGTGACCCGATCCAGCCACACCCGAGCGTTGTACGCGTTCTTCGGGTTGTTGATAAGGAACGCGAACACCAGCACCGAGCCGTCCCGGGTGCGCATCATCCCGGCCAGGCTCTGCACCTTGCGCAGGGTGCCGGTCTTGCCGCGGACGACGCCCCGGCCGGCCAGGCTGGCATCGTCACCGAACCGGCGCCGGAGTGTCCCTTCCACTCCGGCAACCGGCAGTCCCGTCACCACTGCCCGCAGCTTGTCGCCGTCGTCGCCGGCCGACATCCGCAGCAGCCGCGCCATCGTGGTGGCCGGGACCCTGTTCTGGCGGGCCAGCCCGCTGCCGTCGACGATTCGGGTGCCGTCGGTCCAGACACCCAGCCGGGTCAGCTCCGCCCGCACCGCTTTCACTGCCTCGACCGTGGACCCCGGCCGGCCGCCGGCAACGGCCACCTGACGCGACACCACCTCGGCGGCGTCGTTGTCGCTGGCCATCAGCAACTTCTCGACGATGCGGGCCAGAGGCGGCGAGGAGACAGCGGCGATCTCGGTTGCCGAGCGGGCCGCCTTCGTCGCGTGGATGCCGCTTACCCGTACGCCTTTTCGCTGCAATGCCGCCGCGAAGGCAGTCGCCGCATCGCGCGACGGGTCCTTCACCCGTAGCCCCGGCGGGCGGCCGGACACCCGGCCCTCATCCACCCACAACGCTGTCACCGGGCTGACCTGATCGTGGTACGCGCTGGGCCAGGCGGGATTCCAGGCCGGCCCGGGAAACAGCGAGGCGTCGTAGCCCAACCGCACAGTTCGAATCCTGCGCTTGGCGAGCGCGGCCGCCGAACGACTGGCCAGGTCGCTGACCGTCGCCCGCCGGGGAAACTCACCGGGAACTGACTTCTTCGCCAGGTAGGGGTCCCCGCCGCCGACCAGGACGATCTCACCCGACTTGGGGCTGACCACGGTGGTCCGGAAGGTGTGGTTGGGCCCGAGCCGGGACAGCGCCGCCCCGCTGGTCAGCAGCTTCAGGGTCGACGCCGGGATCCGCCCTGCGTCTGCGTCATGCCGGAACAGCACCGCACCTGTGCCGACGTCGACCACGGCCGCCGTGTAGCTGCCCTTGGCGCCGGGCACCCGTACGCCATTGATTCGTGCCGCCAGCCGAGCCGGGTCAGGCGGCGGTCCAGTGGGCGCCGGGACCAGGACCGGCGATGGCGCGCCCAACCTGGACGCCCGGGTCGCCGTCGAAGTCGCGGTCGCTGCCGTGCTGCTCGAAACGGTGGCTGGCGGCGGCGTCGAGGGTCCGTTGCTGCTCCACAGGCCCGACGCGTACAGGCCGCCCCGGACCAGCCCGGCGAAGGCTCCGCTGACCAGGCCGACAACGACCCCGACGAAGATGATCATGGCCACGGCGGCGATGACTACCCGCTTCATACCGCAGCCGACCTCTCTGGCGTTCTGATGAGCTCAGGAGCGCGACCCGCGGCAATGCCGATCGCCCGAGCCAGGCTCATCCTAGGCTGATCTCATCCGCCAAGCCCGATGACCAGCCCGACGGCCGCGGCGGCGACGGTGGCCAGCAGCATGCCCAGACTGGAGATCAGTGCGGTGACATGGCTCCGGTCCTCGACCAGCCTCATCGTCTCCACGGCCGCGCTGCTGAAGGTGGTGTACCCGCCAAGAAAGCCACCGCCGACGACCAGCCGGGCCTGCTGCGGCACCACCCCGCCTGTGCTCAGCCCGGCGAGCAGTCCGAGCAACAAGGAGCCGCTGACGTTGATGATCATCAAGCTGAGCCACGGCGGAGCGGAGGGCCGGCGTAGCAGGGCTTCCAGAGCGAACCGGGCCACCGCGCCGAACCCGCCTGCCACCGCAGCGAGCAACCAGTCGATCATCGGCGACCGGAACGGCCGCGGCCGAGCCGGATACCTAGCGCGGCGGCCGCAGTGCCGAGCAGCACAGTGCCCACGGCGTACGCAATGGCCAGGCCGGAACTCACCCCCCGCAGACCCACCGCCTGCACAGCCAGCGCGCTGTAGGTCGTGAACCCACCCAGGAAGCCGGTGCCGGCCAGCCGCCGGAGCAACCGGGCGCGCCGTCTGTGCCCCGGCCTGGTAAGGCCCTCCAGCAGCAGGCCGAGGGCGAATGCGCCCACCAGATTGGCCCCGAAGGTGGCCGCCGGGACCGCCGCTGCCGGTGTCGCGGACGTGAGGAGCAGTCGCGTTCCGGTGCCGAGGGCGCCACCGAGCCAGACGGCGAGCAGGTCGATCATGCGGTGCCGGCTCATGACGGCAAACCGCCTCCTTCCGATAGGCTCGTGCTGCCGCCCGCGGCCGCGCCGATCACCCCGAGCCAGGCCGATCCTAAGGAGGTCCGGTGACCGCACCCAATGCCGAGACTAAGTCCAGGCCGATCAGTGGGTTGACCTTCGACGTCACAGTCGAAATCCCCAAGGGACAGAAGAACAAGTACGAGGTGGACCACGAAACCGGCCGGATCCGCCTCGACCGGACCCTGTTCACCTCGACAACGTATCCGGCCGACTACGGCTTCATCGAGGGCACTCTCGGGCTGGACGGTGATCCGCTGGACGCGCTGGTGATGGTCTCCGAGCCAACGTTTCCCGGGTGCCTGATCCGCTGCCGGGCTGTCGGGATGTTCCGGATGAAGGACGAGGCGGGCGGCGATGACAAGGTGCTCTGCGTGCCGGCGTCCGATGTTCGGCGAGACCACGTCCGCGACATCAGCGATGTCCGGGAGTACCTGCTGCTGGAGATCGGGCATTTCTTCGAGGTGTACAAGGACCTCGAGCCAGGCAAGTCGGTCGAGGGCGCGACCTGGACCGGCGTCGAGGAGGCCGAAGCCGAGATCCGGGCGAGCTTCGAGCGAGCGAAGCAGCAGGGCCACTGACGCTACGCCCACGCTGCACCCTTTTGACGACGTTGCACCCGCTGCAGAGGGTGCAGCATTGGGCTAAGGGGTGCAGCGTGACGTCGGTCGCGAGACCGTAAACGTGGTGCCCGCGGAGTCCACTAACGTTTCCGATATGTCCGCTAGGGAATCTCGGCCCGACGTGCTCATTCTGGGTGCGCCGAAGGCGGGGACGACCGCGTTGCACGCCGCGCTCGCCCGGCACCCGCAGGTCTATGCCTCGCCGGTCAAGGAGCCCAAGTACTACCTGTGTTGCGATGCCCCACCGCCTGCCTACTCAGGCCCCGGGGACGCGCACAGCAGGCGCGAGTGGATCTGGCGCCGGGACGACTACGCCGCCCTGTTCGCCGCTGCCCCGCCCAGCGCTCTGCGACTGGAGAGCACTCCCTTTTACTTGTACGCGGCCTCGGCCCGTCGCCGAATCGCCGCGGAGCTGCCCGAGGCCAAGCTGATCGTGGTGGTACGCGATCCCATCGACCGGGCGTACTCCAACTGGATGCATCTGTGGGTCGACGGGCTGGAGCCCATTGCGGACTTCGTGGACGCCTGGCACGCCGAGGACGAGCGGGTGGCCGCCGGGTGGGCGCCGTTCTGGCACTATCGACGACTTGGCCGCTACGGCGAGCAGCTGAGCGACCTGCTGAGCCGGGTCGATGGTGAGCGCGTACTGGTGCTGCGCTACTGGCAGCTGGTCTCGCAACCAGCGGCCACGCTGAACCGGGTCGCCTCCTTCCTCGGCATCGCCGAGGACCAGATCACCACCGTGCCTCCCGACAACTCCCGCCCGTTCGTTGCACCGGGGCTGCGTACGTCGACACTCGGCCACCTCATCCGGGCCGGAGCGACGGTCGGCCAGCTGTTCCCGCCGGAGGTCTGGCGTCGGGCCAGCGAGCCGCTGATCGCTGCCCTGCAGTACGGCGGGTCGATGCAGCGCCCGAAGCTGGGGGTCGAGCAGCGCAGCGCATTGCTCGGGGACTGCGCCGGCGACATTGCGCTCCTTGAGCAGGTGCTGGGCGAATCGTTCCAGGACTGGCACTCGACCAGCGGCCGCGGCTCGTTCGCCGATCGCGCGGCGGCCGACGGCTAGCTCGCCATCGCGTTTCGCGTGTCGGCGCGGCTAACGAGTGCCCCGGCGGCCTGCGGAACACTCGTTAGACGTGCTGACGCGGCAAACGGGGAATTCAAGCGGGTGCGATGGTTAGAGCACACTAGTCATCAGGTCGTGGGAGCCGTCGGCCCGGGCGGCCTCGAAGTAGAACCGGGTACGCCCGTCGGGCAGCGGCACAACGCTGACGTAGCGC
>JBKPNA010000488.1:0-9844 GCA_046765695.1 Actinomycetota bacterium
ATCCCCGACCGTACGGTGGCTTCCTTTGACCGCTGGATCCGCCCGAACCATCTCGGCGAACCAGTCACCTTGGCCGAGGGGCCGATCGCTTTGGCCGGGCTGCTCTGCGGGCTGGCTGTCGAGCGAAGCCTCGGTGCTCCAGCCGGCCGGACTTTCGCCGTGGCACTGGCTGGGATCGGCTCTGCCGCGGTCGGCGCGTACGACGACCTTTGGGGGTCGGGCCAGGCCAAAGGGTTCCGCGGGCACCTGCGGGCACTCCGGGCCGGACAGCTGACCAGCGGCCTGGTCAAGATCGTCGGCGTGGGGCTCAGCGCGGCCGCCGCGGCGGTGGTGCTTGCCCGTGGCCGACCGGCGACCGGGGCGGGACGCGCTCTCGATGTCGGGATGAATACGGCGCTGATCGCCGCAACCGCCAACCTGGTCAATCTGTGCGACCTGCGCCCGGGGCGGGCAGCGAAGGTTGTGGTGCTGTTGAGCGTCGCACTTTTCGGCACCGGCGCCGCATCCGTGGTCGGTGCCGCCATCGGCAGTCTGCCCACCGACCTGGCGGCGCGCTCCATGCTCGGCGACTGCGGTGCGAACGCGCTGGGCGCCGGCGCGGCAACCGCGGCGGCCGCCACACTGCCCCGGCCGGCCCGGCTCCTCGCGCTGCTCGGCGTGGTCGGTCTCAATCTGGCCAGCGAGCGAGTCAGCTTCACCGCGGTGATCGAGCGGACATCGTGGTTGCGGGCGCTGGACCGCTGGGGCCGGGCTCCGAGCCCTCGGCCGGGGGCCGCGGGGGGGTGAAGACCCGGCTTGCCGCGGTCGTGCTCAGCGTGGCCGGGCTGACACTCGCCGGGCGGATCCTTGGGTTCGGCCGGTGGCTGGTGTTCTCCAAGACCGTCGGGGACACCTGCCTCGGCGACGTCTACAACGCTGCGAACAGCCTGCCGAACGCACTGTTCGAGATCGTCGCCGGCGGCGTGCTGGCCGGTGTGGTGATCCCGGTGGTCGCCCGGCATGCGGGGGCGGGCCGGGTGGGTGAGGCAGGAGAGACAGTTTCGGCCCTGTTCACCTGGACGCTGCTGGTGCTCACGCCGGCGGGCCTCGCCGCACTGGCGGGCGCCGGTCTCTACGGTCAGGCGTTCGCCAAGGCGGACTGCGCCGGCAGCGGTGAGGTGCTGGCCGGTCTGCTGGCGATGTTCGTCCCTCAGCTCTGGCTCTACGGTCTTGCCGTGGTCAGCGCAGGCGTGCTGCAGGCTCACTCACGGTTCTTCGCCGCGGCCGCCGCGCCGTTGCTGTCCAGCGTGGTGGTGATCGGTGCCTATCTCCTCTTCGCCGGCGTGGCTCCGCCGAGGGCCGGGGCGGACCTGACGGCGGTCAGCGACCAGGCCTTGGCCGTCCTCGGTTGGGGAACGACGGCGGGAGTGCTCGCCCTGGCCCTGGCCACCTCGGTGCCGTTGGGCCGGCTGGGCCTGCGGCTCCGGCCGCGACTGGCGTTTGCCGCCGGAGACCGCTCGGTCGTTGGCCGGATCGCCGGGGCGGGTCTGGTGGGTCTGGTGTTGCAGCAGGTGAGCGTGCTGGTGATCAGCTGGATCAGTCAGCAGTCTCCGGATCAGGGAGCGCTGACCCGATTCACCTGGGCCAGCGCGATCTATCTGCTGCCGTACGCGGTACTCACCGCGCCGCTGCTGCAACTGATCTTCCCTCGGTTGTCCGCTGCGGCCGAGCAGGGAAGTGCGCAGGTGCGGTCGGTGCTGGACGAGTTCGGCCCCCCGGTCGTGGTGATGGCCTGGCTCGGCGCCGCCGTGCTGGTGGCGACGGCTGTGCCGGTGGCCCGCGTCTTCGTCTTGGGACCCGGCTCCGGTCGGACGGCGGCGCTCGCCTGGCCGATCGCCGCATACGCCCCGGCCGTGCTGGGCTTCACCTTGCTCGGACTGGCCTCACGGGTGCTGCTGGCCCGCCACCAGGCGCGCTCCGCCGGTCTCACCACGGCCACCGCGTGGGCCGTGGTGGTAGTGGCCGTGCTCGGACTGCGGTGGGTGGTGCCGGTCGACTGGTTGGTCCCGGCACTGGCCGCGGCGGTCTCGTTGGGCATGATCAGTGGCGCCGCGGTCGGCTGGGGACTCGTCCGGCGCGGTGACCCGAATGGGCATGCGGCCGGACTGGCGGGGCCGATGTGGGTAGGTGCTGCCGGCGCAACGTTGGCCGGTGGGCTGGCAGCTGCGGCCTCGCTGCTGCTGTCCGACGTCGGCCTGGTCACCGCCGCTCTCGGTGCCGTCGGCCTGGCGGCCGCCTGCCTCGCGATCTTCGCCGGCGTACTGCGGATCGCTGCCCCTGCGCTGTTCGCCAGGCTCTTGGCGCTGCGCCACGCGAGGGTCGACACCCCGGTGGCGGGATCATGAGGATCGCCCAGGTGCTGACGGCGAGCAGCGGCGGGATCGGCCGGCATGTGGCCAGCATCTCGGTACGGCTGGTGGCCCGCGGCCACACCGTCCGCGTCTTCTGTCCGCCGGCAACCGCAGCGGCACACGGTCTGGGCGGGGGTGGCGTGGACACTCGGCCGCTGACCCAGTTGGGCGGAGCGCGCGGCGCCGATGTGCTGCATGCGCACGGGTACAAGGCGGGTGGCCTCTGCTGGCCTGTCGCCCGGCTGGCCGCCGCCCCACTGGTGGTGAGCTGGCACAACGCCGTGTTGGCCGAGCATCCGGACGCTTGGCTGGCCCGGTTGCTGCAAGGCGTGGTGGCCCGGTGTGCCGACCTGACCCTGTGCGCCAGCAGCGACCTGGTCGCCGAGGCGCGACGGCTCGGCGCCAGTCGGGTGCGGCTGCTACCGGTCGCCGCCCCGATCCTGCCCGCCGCCACGCTGTCCCGAGCCGAGACACGGGCTGAGCTCGGCGTTGCGGACAACGCGTTGCTGGTTCTCACTGTGGCCCGCTTGGCCCCCCAGAAGAACCTGCAGATGCTGCTCGACGTCGCGGCACGCCTCCGCGACCGGGCGGATCTGCGTTTCCTGGTGGTGGGTGAGGGGCCTGAGCGACCGACGCTGGAGCGCCGGATCGCAGACGAGCGGCTGCCGGTCACATTGCTCGGCCATCGCGAGGATGTCGGCTCACTGCTGGCCGCTGCCGATCTGGCGCTGCTCACCTCGACCTGGGAGGCCAGGGCCCTGGTCGCACAGGAGGCGCTGCTGGCCGGGCTGCCGCTGGTCAGCACCCGGGTAGGCGGCATCGCGGACCTCGTGGGGAACGCGGCGGTGCTCGTCGAGTCCGGCGATGTCTCGGCGGCGGCTCAGGCGGTGACCGCCCTCGCCGCGGACGCGGCCGAACCGGCCCGGCTGGCCGAGCTCGGCAGGCGGCAGGCCGCCACCTGGCCCGACGAGGAGCAGGTGGTCACCGATCTGCTGGCCGCGTACGAGGATGTCGCCCGCCAGTGAGAGGCGCCGCCGCGTTTCACGTCACATGACGATCAAAAGGTGTCCGCGGCCCTAAATGGACACGCGCTAACCGTCAGGTGACGGCAAACGCGAGGGGTCGGGGAGATCTGGCCCGGATGCGCAATCCGCGCGGCTATCCGCGGGCGCTGGCGTACGGCGATAGGCTGGAGGCCCGTGGGACCACGCGCGAAACTCACCAAGCATCTCTTCGTGACCGGCGGGGTCGCCTCCTCGCTTGGCAAAGGACTCACCGCATCCAGCCTGGGCAGCCTGCTCGTGGCCCGCGGGCTCAACGTCTCGATGCAGAAGCTGGATCCCTATCTCAACGTCGATCCCGGCACGATGAACCCGTTCCAGCACGGGGAGGTGTTCGTCACCGAGGACGGCGCCGAGACGGACCTGGACGTGGGCCACTACGAGCGGTTCCTCGATGTCGACCTGTCCGGCGAGGCCAACGTCACCACCGGCAAGGTCTACTCCTCGGTGATTGCGAAGGAGCGCCGCGGCGACTACCTGGGCGACACGGTGCAGGTGATCCCACACATCACCAACGAGATCAAGGAATCCATGCTGGCCATGGGCGGGCCCGACATCGATGTGGTCATCCACGAGATCGGCGGCACCGTCGGCGACATCGAGTCGCTGCCCTTCCTGGAGGCTGCCCGCCAGGTGCGGCACGACGTCGGCCGGGAGAACGTCTTCTTCCTGCACGTCTCCCTGGTGCCCTACATCGGTCCCAGCGGGGAGCTGAAGACCAAGCCCACCCAGCACTCCGTGGCCGCGCTGCGCCAGGTCGGCATTCAGCCCGACGCCGTGGTCTGCCGGGCCGACCGCGACATCCCGGACTCGGTGAAGCGCAAGATCTCGCTGATGTGCGACGTGGACGAGTCGGCCGTTGTGGCCGCCATCGACGCGCCGAGCATCTACGACATTCCCAAGGTGCTGCACTCCGAAGGCCTGGACGCCTATGTCGTACGCCGGCTCGACCTGCGGTTCCGCGACGTGGACTGGACGCAGTGGAACGACCTGCTCGACCGGGTGCACCACCCGAAGGAGGAGGTCACCATCGCCCTGGTCGGCAAGTACATCGATCTGCCCGACGCGTACCTCTCGGTCAGCGAGGCGCTGCGGGCGGGCGGTTTCGCCCATCACGCCCGAGTGGCGATCCGCTGGGTGCAATCCGACAGCTGCGAGTCGGCAGAGGGGGCCGCCCGGATGCTGGGCGACGTCGACGGGGTGGTGATCCCGGGCGGCTTCGGCATCCGCGGCGTGGAAGGCAAGATCGGCGCGATCCGGTACGCCCGCGAGCACCAGATCCCGATCCTCGGGCTTTGCCTCGGCCTGCAGTGCATGGTGATCGAGGTCGCCCGGCACCTGGCCGGTCTGGCAGGTGCGGACAGCAGCGAGTTCAATCCCGCCACCCCCCACCCGGTGATCGCCACCATGGCCGAGCAGGTGGCCATCCTGTCCGGCGCCGGCGATCTCGGCGGGTCGATGCGGCTGGGCTCCTACCCCGCAGAGCTGCTGCCCGGCTCCATCGTGGCCAAGCGCTACGGCGAGGCGCAGGTATCGGAGCGGCACCGCCACCGCTACGAGGTCAACAACGCCTATCGCGCCCAGCTGGAGGAGGCCGGCCTGGTGATGAGCGGTACGTCGCCGGACTCCTCGCTGGTCGAGTTCATCGAGCTGCCGGACGAGGTGCACCCGTACTTCGTGGCGACCCAGGCCCATCCCGAGCTCAAGTCCCGGCCTACCCGGCCGCACCCGCTGTTCGTCGGACTTGTCGAGGCCGCACTCGACCGGCGGCTGGCGACACGGCTTCCGGTGGAGGACGACCGGCGCCGATGAGTACCCGATGATCGTCATCGCCGGGTCGCAGATCGTGGACGACCCGATGTCCTGGCCGGTCGAGCAGTCCACCACACTGGCCGAAGGACCGGTGGGAACCTTCGTTCGCGATCGCGTCCGTGCCCCGGACGGCAAGGTGTTGACGCGCGACTACGTCCGCCATCCCGGCGCCGTCGGCGTGATCGCCCTGGACGACCACGGCCGGGTTGCGCTGGTCCGGCAGTACCGGCATGCAGTGCGCCACCGGCTGGTCGAGCCGCCTGCCGGGTTGCTGGATGTCGACGGTGAGGACTACCTGCTGGCCGCGCAGCGTGAGCTGGCTGAAGAGGCCGGTCTGGCGGCCACGGTGTGGCATGTGCTGGTGGACCTTTTCACGACACCCGGAATCATCGGCGAGGGGCTCCGCGTCTACCTCGCCCGCGGCCTCCGCCCAGTGGCCGCGCCCGAGGGCTTCCTCCGTGAGGAGGAGGAGGCTCACATGGACATCGTCTGGGCAACTCTGGATGACCTGGTGACCGCGGTGCTGGAGGGTCGCGTGCACAATCCCACGCTGATCGGCGGGGTGCTGGCAGCCTGGACGGCCGGGCAGCGGGATGGGTACGCCAGCCTGCGACCTGCCGATGCGCCATGGCCGGCTCGTGAGCTGCTTCCGGTCGACCGGCATTGAAGGTCTATCCCAGGCACCGGCTCGACCTGGCCGGCGGGGACGTCCTCACCGGCCTAGGCGCAACCCTGCGGCAGCCGGACCCCGCAGAGCTCGAAGCCGCGGTGCTGAGAGCCGCTGGCCTCAGCGACCGAGGGCTTGTCTGCCTGTCCGTCCGGTCGGCCTGGGATCTGCTGCTGCAGGTGCTGGCGTGGCCGACAGGTGGCGAGGTCATCGTCTCGGCGATCACCCATCCGGACATGATCACCATCCTGCAGGCGCACGGCCTGCGTGCGGTGCCGGTGGACCTCGACCTGGCAACGCTCGCCCCACGGGTCGCCGACCTGGAACGCGCGTTGACGATGCGGACCCGGGCGGTCCTGGTGGTCCACCTCTTCGGTGGCCGGATCGACCTTGGGCCGGTCGCAGACTTCGCCCGCCGGCATGACCTGATGCTGGTCGAGGACAGCGCACAGGCCTTCACCGGCATCGACAGCCTGGCGCCCTCGGGTGCAGACGTGTCGATGTTCAGCTTCGGCATGATCAAGACCGCCTCCGCGGTAGGTGGCGCGCTGGTCAGCGTCGGCGACGCCGAGCTGCGGTCGAGCATGCGGAAGGAGCAGCACGGCTGGCCCGCCCAATGGAGGTTCGGCTACGCGGCGAAGCTGGCCAAGGCCGGTGGCCTCGCGATCTTCAACGAGCCCCGGCGTTTCGGCGTGCTCTATCGGCTGAGCCGGCGGCTGGGCCTCGATCTGGACGGAATGATCAACAGCTCGACCCGGTCGTTCGCGGCAGGGGAGGAGCTGCAGGCCAGAATCCGGCGGCGGCCCACCCCCGCACTGCTCGCCGTACTGTGCCGGCGGCTGGGGCGGGTTGACGTGGATCGAGTAGCGCGGCGCGCCGCCATCGGCGAGCAGCTGCGCGCCGGCCTGCCGGCGGCGTACCTCCATCCGGGCGATGAGCTGCTGCGGCGTACCCACTGGCTGTTCCCGGTGTGGGCGCCTGACCCGGCCGCGCTGGTCGCCGTGCTCGCCGACGCCGGAATCGACGTCAGCACCGGGACGAGCAACCTGGTCGCAGTGCCGGCCGCCGACGGCTCGGTGCCGGAAGGCGCCGGCCGGCTGATGTCCTCGATCGTCTACCTGCCGAGCTACCCGGAGCTGGGCGAGGAGGGCACGGACCGGCTGCTCGCTGGGTTACGCGCTGCCTGGCACTGATCCCGGAGTGTGCAGCCCTTCGAAAACTGTCGGCAAACGACGAGTTCGCGCCACGATTTCATGTCGTCCGCCGACACTTCCCGCAAGGATCTGGCTGCAACTCAGCCCTGCGCGGGTCGGCGGCCGGTATGGTCTGCCTCATGAAGGTGGGAGTTCCCAGCGAGGTCAAGAACCATGAGTACCGGGTGGCCATCACCCCGTCAGGAGTGCACGAGTTCAGCCGGCACGGGCACGAGGTCCTGGTCCAGGCCGGCGCCGGCCTGGGTTCCTCGATCACCGACGAGGAGTTCGTCGCCGCCGGGGCCAAGATCGCCGACGACCATGACCAGGTCTGGGGCGAAGCCGAGATGATCTTGAAGGTCAAGGAGCCGATCGCCGTCGAGTACGAGCGGATGCGGCCGGGCCAGATCCTGTTCACCTACCTGCACCTGGCCGCCAGCCCGGAGTGCACCCGAGCCATGCTGGACGCGCGGGTCACCGGGATCGCCTACGAGACGGTGCAGCTTCCTGGTGGCGCGTTGCCGCTGCTCGCCCCGATGAGTGAGGTGGCCGGCCGGCTCGCTCCGCAGGTGGGCGCGTACCACCTGATGGCGCAAGGCGGCGGCCGGGGCACCCTGATGGGTGGGGTGTCGGGCGTCTATGCGGCCAAAGTGGTGGTCATCGGGGCTGGCGTCTCCGGGATGAACGCCGCCGCAATCGCCCTCGGCATGCAGGCCGAGGTGCTGCTGCTCGACCTCAACATCGACAAGCTGCGGGAGGCCGACCGGATCTACCAGGGCCACCTGCAGACCGTTGCCTCCAACGCGTACGAGATCGAACGGGCAGTGCTCGACGCCGATCTGGTGATTGGCGCGGTGCTGGTACCGGGAGCCAAGGCGCCGATGCTGATCAGCAACGCGCTGGTGGCCCGGATGCGGCCGGGCAGCGTGCTGGTCGACATCGCGATCGACCAGGGCGGCTGCTTCGAGGACAGCCGGCCGACCACCCATGCCGAGCCGACCTTCAAGGTGCACAACTCGGTCTTCTACTGCGTCGCCAACATGCCCGGCGCGGTGCCCAACACCTCCACGTACGCGCTGACCAACGTGACGCTGCCGTACGCGCTGAGCCTGGCCGACAACGGCTGGCGGCAAGCCATGCAGGCCGATCCTGCCCTCGCCCTCGGGCTGAACACGTTCGACGGCGAGCTGATCAGCGAACCGGTGGCGCAGGCGCACGGACTGGAGCACCGCGAGCTCGCCGAGGTGCTTGGCTAAGGGGCTCCGACGGACGACGACGCCAGTGGCTGACCTGCACAGGCTGGTGGAGAGCTTCCTCGATCACCTGGTCGTCGAGCGCGGGGTGTCGCAGCACACCGTCGCCGCCTACCGGGGCGACCTCCGCCGCTACGCCGACCACCTGGCCCAGCAGGGAGTCACCGACCCGCCGGCGGTGACCCCGCAGCTGATCAGTGAGTACGCCATGCGGCTACGGGAGGGCACCCCGGACCCGTCCGGCACTGGCTGGGTGGACCGGCCGCTCGGCTCGGCCAGCGTGGCGAGGGCCATGGTGGCCGTCCGCAGCCTGCACAAGTTCGGTCACGCCGAGGGCTATACGTCGGCGGACCCCGCGGCCGAGGTCCGACCACCCCGGCCGGCGCGGCGGCTGCCGAAGGCGCTCAGTATCGACCAGGTGCAGGCGATGCTCGACGTACCGGCCATCGACACCCAGCTGGGGCTCCGCGATCGCGCCCTGCTTGAGCTGCTGTACGGCACCGGCGCCCGGATCTCGGAGGCGATCGGCCTCGATGTGGATGACGTCTCCCGGCTGCTCGACGTGCCAGACGGAGCGCCGACCCCGGGATTGCGCGTGGTCGGCAAGGGCCGCAAGGAACGGGTCGTGCCCTTGGGCTCTTACGCCAGGGCGGCGCTGCAGGCGTACCTGGTTCGGGCCCGGCCCGAGCTGGGCCGCCGAGGCCGCGGCACGCCGGCGCTGTTCTTGAACGCGCGCGGCGGGCGGCTGACCCGGCAGAGCGCGTGGACGATCCTGCAGACCGTGGCCCAGCAGGCGGGCATCACGGCCGACGTGTCACCGCACACTCTCCGGCATTGCTTCGCCACCCACCTCCTGGACGGCGGCGCCGATGTCCGGGTGGTTCAGGAGCTGCTCGGGCACGCCTCCGTCACCACCACCCAGATCTACACCCTGGTGACCGTGGATCACTTGCGGGAGGTATACCTCACCTCACACCCGCGGGCGTATTAGGCTTCGGGCGGGAAACGGCAGAAGTTCGAGACGACCCCCTGGAATCCCCGGCCGCGTTCGCCGGAAGAATCGCAGGAATGCAGGAGGATGTAGGCGTGGCAAAACGGCAGTCGGTCTTGGACGCACCGCTGACCGATGCCGAGGAGGACGGGGAGATCGGCCCCACCGGACGTCCGTGGCCTGACCTGCCGGAGCCGCCACCGTTGACCAAGCACGGCCCTGCGCTAGTGATTGCCATGTGCAACCAGAAGGGCGGGGTAGGTAAGACCACAACCACCATCAACCTCGGGGCGGCGCTGGCGGAGCTGGGTCGCCGGGTGCTGCTGGTGGACTTCGATCCCCAGGGCTCGCTGTCGGTCGGTCTGGGGGTCAACCCGCACACCCTGGAACACAGCATCTACAACCTGCTGCTCAGCCGGGACACTCCGATCGACGACGTCATCGACCGAACGTCGGTCGAGAACCTCGACATCCTGC
>JBKPNA010000489.1:0-3465 GCA_046765695.1 Actinomycetota bacterium
CGACCATCTCGCCGCGGCTGACGATCACCTCCCGACCCGCGGCCAACGCGGTGGTGGCAAGAACGAGCGCCGCTGCGCCGTTGTTGACGACCATCGCTGCCCCGGCGCCGGGGACCGCTTCCAGCAGGGCGGCGACAGTCCCGCGGCCCCGCTCAGCCCGGCGGCCGGTGCGGACGTCGTACTCGACGCTCGCATAACCCACCGCGTGCAGCAGTGCGTCGACGGCAGCTGCCGACAGCGGCGCCCGGCCGAGATTGGTGTGCAGCACCACGCCGGTGGCGTTGATCACCGGCTGCAGGCTGGTCAGCGCAGTCGGGAGTGCCGACACCGCCGCGTCGGGGACCGCCGAAGCGGCGATCATCCCTGCCCGGGCCAGCGACTGTGCCTCGACGACCGCACGCTTGACCACTCGTGGCCCCAGCCGGCTGGTCGCCGCCTGCAGTCGCGGGTCGGCGAGCACGGAGTCCGTACGCGGCACCGAACGCCGCGGGTCCTGCTCCGCCGTCGCCACCCGTCGATCCTACGAAGCCACTCAGCCGAAGGATTGAGTGGCGGAGGCGGACGGGAATCGAACCCGCCAAGCCGAGATGCTCGGCTTCATCGGTTTTGAAGACCGTGAGGGCCACCAGGCACCCATACACCTCCGACGCGGGAGCCTAGTCCCGCCGGCCCGTCCCTTTACGCCACCTTCTGCACGTTTCTCCGCACAAGGCAATAAATGGAGCCCGATCCGGCCGCTCTCGGCTCCGTCTCTCCGCACAAGGCCACAACCGAATCGGATCCAACCTTGCTCTCTACAGTGGCTGCATGACGACAACGGCCGAGGCAACCTACCGGCTGACCCAGTACGTCCACGGCGGCGGCTGCGCCTGCAAGATCCCGCCCGGGGAGCTGGAAGAGATCATCGGCGGCCTGTCGCCCTGGACCACGAGTGACCTCGTGGTCGGCCTCGACACCGGTGACGACGCGGCGGTGGTCCGCATCGACGGCGGTCAGGCGATCGTCAGCACGGCCGACTTCTTCACCGCCGTGGTCGACGACGCGTACGACTTCGGCCGCATCGCCGCCGCCAACGCCCTGTCCGACATCTACGCCATGGGAGCTCGCCCCATCGTGGCGGTCAACCTTGTCGGCTGGCCGCGAGACGTGCTGCCGACGGAGCTGTTATGCGAGATGCTGCGCGGCGGGATGGACATCGGCCGGGAAGCCGGCTGCCACGTTGCCGGAGGTCAGAGCATCGACGACCCCGAGCCGAAGTACGGCATGGCCGTCACCGGCCTCGCCGACCCGGACCGGCTGCTCCGCAACGACGCCGCGCGCCCCGGGCTGCCGATCAGCTTGACCAAACCACTCGGCATCGGAGTGTTGAACAACCGGCACAAGGCGACCGGAGAGGTGTTTCCGCAGGCGATCGACTCGATGGTCCAGCTCAACGCTGCGGCGTCGCAGGCCGCGCTAGCTGCGGGGCTCACCGCCGCCACGGATGTCACCGGCTTCGGGCTGCTCGGCCACGCGTACAAGATGGCCCGCGCATCGGGCGTGACCATCAAGATCGATGCGGCTGCGGTGCCGTATCTGGACGGGGCCCGGCAGGCGCTGCGCGACGGGTACGTCAGCGGAGGCACCCGGCGCAACCTCGCCTGGGTGCAGCCGCACCTGAACGCCACCGTCTCTGAGGACGAGCTGTTGCTGCTCGCCGACGCCCAGACCAGCGGCGGCCTACTGCTCGTCGGCGAAGTGCCGGGAGCGCCCGTCATCGGCGAGGTGCTACCTGCGGGTGAAGTCGAGCTGGTGGTTCGCTAACTGGGTTCAGCCGGCCGCTTGCGGTTCGCCCGCTCCCGTTGCGGGACGATCGTGTACTTGGGGTCCAGCGCCGAGTGCTGGCCGGCCTCGAACACACCGAACCGAGTGCAGGCGGAGCCGGCCATCAGTGCCAGCCCGGATAGCGCGGCGGCGATCCGGCTGCGCCGTCCGAGCAGCGTGGTGCCGAGGGCGCCGGCAGCGGTCAGCGCCGCGCTGGCCCTCATCAGCTTGCCTGCAGTGCCGGAGTGCAATGTCTCGGCGGACAGGCCCATCGAGCGCTCCATCTGCCGTTCGATAGCCAGCTCGGCAACCGCCCCTGCTACCGCCATCCGCCGCGCCGGACCGGCCTCGCCCACCGGCGCAGTGAGCATGCCGAAGCCGCTGGACGCGGCCGACGCCGAGGCCACGAACAGGAACGGCAACTCCCGGTGAGCGTCGTGCCAAGCCGGCGTCGCCGTGTCGCCCAGCAGGACTCCGGTGTAGGAGGCCACCGCCGGACCGACCGCGGCTGCCGCCAGTCCGGCTGGGCGTGCAGCGGCATCGAGCAGCCGGCCGGCCCAGCCGAGGCGTATGGGCAGCAGCCGGGCGACCTCGCCGGCTCCGGCGATGCCGGCGGCCGGCCCGTACGCGGTGAGGATCCAGGTGCCCACCGACATCGGTGAGGTCGGCTTGAACACCCGGAGCATGTTCACGAACCGCTCCGGCCGGCCGAGATCGCGGACCAGCGCCACCATGCTGAGGCTGATCGCGGCGAGCGCGCCGAGCCGGCTGGAGCGCCGAAGAACGGGCCGGTTGGACAGGTCGGCGCCGGCGCCGAGCAGGGACGACCCCGCCGCCAGACCGCCGAGGAAGAGATAGATCGGGATGTCCTCCGTCCACGGCGAGGCCTTGACGACGGGACGCCCGTAGTACGAGGTGAAGGTGGCCTCCGGAACCATCAACTCCTCGGCCCGCCGGCCCCGACCACGCCTGCGCCCGCCGCCGTTGTGCTGGCTGCTCATCGCCTAATCCCTAGGAACGCGCTGACCCCGGCCAGCAGCAGCCCGCCGGCGGCGAGGGCGGCGTTCTTCCACATCCGCGGCAGGTCCGTCGTGGTGACGATCGGGTCCGGTGGGAAGCCGTACACCTCCGGCTCGTCCAATAGCAGGAAGAAGGCCCCGGCACCGCCGACTCCGTTGTGCGGGTCCTCGGCGTACAGCTGGGCCTCCGGTACGCCGTTGGCATGCAGGGTCTCCACCCGGCGCTCGGCACGTTCGCGCAACTCGTCGAGATCGCCGAACTGGATCGACTGGGTGGGGCAGGCCTGTGCACAGGCGGGCGTCTGGCCGACGCTCAGCCGGTCGTAGCAGAGCGTGCACTTCTGGGCAAGACCCTCGTTCTTGACCTTCGGCGCGCCCGAGTTGTTCTTGTCGCCGATCCGCCGGTCGATCACCCCGAACGGGCAGGCGGCGACGCAGTAGCCGCAGCCGTTGCAGATGTCGTCCTGGACCACGACCGTGCCGAACTCGGTCCGGAACAGGGCCCCGGTCGGGCAGACGTCGAGGCAGCCGGCGTTGGTGCAGTGCTTGCAGACGTTGGAGGCCATCAGCCAGCGGAACTCCGTACGCTCCTCCGCGGCTGCCGAGTCACCCGGCCGAGCCAACGACGGCATGCCCAGATCGA
>JBKPNA010000490.1:0-21035 GCA_046765695.1 Actinomycetota bacterium
CCCGATGGCCGCTCCGGGTCCAGGGGCCGAGCTCGGCGTGCCGGTCCGGACCGCCTGCCACCAGCTTGGCGTCGCGGCCACCAGGGCGCACCACCCAGACCTGGGTCCGCACCCCGCCGTCGGTCGCGAGGCTGCAGGCGAGCCAGTTACCGTCGGCCGACCAGCTGACCGCGACCGCCGGGTCGTCGCTGAGGGTGATCATCGTGGCGGGCTGCGACGAGCTGCCCGGGCCTGCCACATCCTGCACCCAGATCCGCGGCGTACCGCTGCGGTCGCTGACGAAGGCGATCTGACGGCAGTCCGGAGAAAGGGTCGGACCCCAGCTGCCCCAGGCGTCGACCAGCGTCTCGGCAAGGCTGGTCGCCGTCGCCTCAGTTGATGTCATGGGATTGCAGCCACATCTCCAGCAGCGCAAGTTGCCAGAGGGCGTTCGAGCCGAGCGTGGTCCGAGTGGCATTGGGATCGGCCAGCATCTCCCGGACGGCCCGCTCGCGGAACAGCCCACGCCGCCGCGCGGCCGGATCGCTCAGTGCCGAGCGAACCCGATCCAGGTAGGGGCCTTCGAGCTGCCGGATGGCCGGCACCGGAAAGTAGCCTTTGGTCCGGTCTATCACCTCGTCGGGCACCACGCCCCGGCTGGCCCACTTCAGCACGCCCTTGCCGCCGTCGGCCAGCTTCAGCTCGGGAGGGATCCGGGCGGCCAACTCGACCACCTCGTGGTCCAGGAACGGCACCCGGGCCTCCAACCCCCACGCCATGGTCATGTTGTCGACCCGCTTCACCGGGTCGTCCACCAGCATGATCGTGGTGTCGTTGCGCAGCGCAGCGTCCACCGCGGTCTCGGCGCCAGGGCGGCCGAACTGCTCGACGGTGAACTGCGTCGGCGCGTCGTTGTCGACCAACCAGTTGGGTTCGAGCAGCCGGCTCATCGCCGGCCAGCGCCGGTCGAAGAACACCTCGGCGTACGCCTCGCTGGCCTGGCTGCGAGGCACCGAGGCCAGCGGGGGATACCAGTCGTAGCCGCCCAGCACCTCATCCGCGCCCTGGCCGGACTGCACCACCTTGATGCTCTGCGAGACCTCCTCGCTGAGCAGGTAGAAGGCGACGCAGTCGTGACTGACCATCGGCTCGCTCATCGCGCCGACGGCGGCGTCGATGCCGGGCAGCAGCCGGGAACTGTCGATCCTGATCTGATGATGGTCGGTGCCGAACCGCTCAGCCACCAGTGAGCTGTACTCGAACTCGTCGCCGGACTCCCCACCCGCGGAGTCGAACCCGATGCTGAAGGTCGCCAGCCCGGTCTGACCGGCCTCGGCCAGCAGCGCGACGACCAGGGAGGAGTCGATGCCGCCGGACAGCAGCACCCCGACCGGAACGTCGGCCACCATCCGCCGGTCCACCGCAACCCGGAGGCTGTCCAGCAGGGCGTGCTGCCAGTCCTGGGCCGTCCAGTCCGCCCGCTCGGGATCGCGGGTGAACTCCGGCTGCCAGTAGCGGTGGTCCGTGAAGTGCCCGTCTGGTTCGACCACCCGCACGGTGGCCGGCGGCAGCTTGCGGATTCCGGCCAGGATGGTCAACGGCGGCGGCACCACGCTGTGGAAGGTCATGTAGAGGGCCAGCGCGGTCCGGTCGATCGAGGTGTCGGTGCCCCCGCCGGCCAGCAGGGCGGGCAGCGTGGACGCGAACCGCAGCCGGTCGCGGGTCTGGTCCAGATAGAGCGGCTTGATGCCGAGCCGGTCGCGGCCGAGGATCAGCCGGCCGGTCGCCTGTTCGGCGATGGCGAAGGCGAACATGCCGAAGAAGTGGTCGACGCAGCTCAGCCCCCACTGCGCGTACGCCTTGCCGATCACCTCCGTGTCCGAGGTGGAGAAGAAGCGATGCCCGTGGCCCTCCAGCTCGGCGCGGAGCTGCCGGTAGTTGTAGATGCAGCCGTTGAACACCACGGCCAGGCCGAGCGGGGAGTCGATCATGGGTTGGGAACCGGCGGCGCTCAGGTCGATGATCGACAGCCGGCGGTGCGCCAGGGCGATGGGGCCGCGTGCCCAGACTCCGGAACCGTCCGGGCCCCGGCGGGCGAGTCGTGCGGCGACCCGATCGCAGGCCGGCACGTCGGCGTACCGCCCGTCGAACCGGATCTCGCCGGCGAGTCCGCACACTGCTCAGTCCTCCTCACGCCAGGCGGCGCTGCCGATGATCCAGGTGTCCTTCGCCCCGCCACCCCGAGAGGAGTTGACCACCAGGCTGCCGGAGGGAGCGACCCGGGTCAGGGCGAGATCGGCCAGCGTACAGTCCTCGGGACCCGTGCCGCGCACATAGACGAAGGCCCGCAGATCGACATGCCGTGGCTGCAGCCTGGTGCCAGCCAGGGTCGGATGGGAGGAGAGCGCGACCACTTCCTGGGCGACCCAGCGGGCGGGATCGGCGGCGATGGCCGAGCGACGTTGGGCGACCTCGGCGGCGGGGGCATCCGGGCCGATCAGCACGCCGCTGCCGCCGTGCCCGTCGACCGGCTTGGTCACCAGCTCACCGATCCGGTCGAGCACGATTCGGGCCTCCCCTTCGTCGCTGGTGCGGTAGGTCGGCACCGACTCCAGACTGGGATGCTCGTGCAGGTAGTAGCCGATCAGCTCCGGCACGTAGCAGTACATCGCCTTGTCGTCGGCCACCCCGTTACCCGGCGCGTTGGCCAGGCTGACCTCCCCGGCCTCCGCGACGTCAAGGATCTGAGCCCCGATCGGCGTGCCGGCCGAATCGACAAGATCGATCAGCTCGACGTCCAGCCGCAGATAGAGCGCGTCGATGCGGGCCCCGGTATCCCGCTGCCACACCGAGCCGTCGGCCACCGCGAGATCGTCGGCGGTGCACAGCAGCAGCCTCGCCCGCTCCGCCAGCCGCCGGTGCTCGAACCAGGCGGAGGCGCCAGGACCGCTGGACAGCAGTGCCACGGTGCCCTCGGCCTGGCCGTGACTGTCGAGGCACTCCCAGAGCATGCCCAGGGCTGAGGTCGGATCCAGCAGGCCGTCGGGGCGGGGAAGGTCGGGCATGATGTCGTCCATCAGTTCCCGGATCGCGATCGCGTACGCGGCGCCGCTGGGACTGCGCACGTTGTCCTCCAGCACCCGCCAGCCACCGAACTCGTTGCGGACCAGGTCGAAGCCCATCACCGCTGCCCGTACCGTGGCCGGTGGCAGCCTTCTGGCCTCGGGCCGCCAGCCCGGCGACTCCTCGAGGAGCTCGCGAGACAGCACGCCGTCGGCGACGATGCGCTGCTCGCCGTAGACATCGCGCAGGAACATCTCGATCGCCCGGGCCCGCTGAATCAGCCCGTCGGCCAGGATGCCCCACTCGTAAGGATTGATCACCCGGGGCATCAGGTCGACCGACAACCGCCTCATCTCGCCCTCCACCCCGAACGTCATGCCGGATCGGTCCAGCCAGTCCGCCCGGGCCAGCTTGCGGGCGTGCAACTCATGGCCGCCGAGCCTGCGGAAGTGCTCGATCAGCTCCGCATAGATCGGCCGAGGCCGTAGGTTGGGGCCGATCGCCTCGTCGCCGGCGCGGTACCGGTAGCGGCGCAGAGCTCGGATCACCGGCTCCGGACCGCCTGGCTGGCCGTGTGTCTCGGCGACGACCTGCTCGACCACGTCGCTGAGCCGGCCGCGTTCGGCGTAGGCGGCGCGCTGCCGGTCGGCGGAGTTTCCCCGGGCGAGCACCGTCTTGGTCAGCTCCCGGACCAGCCGCCAGTCGCCCAGCTCCTCCAGCTGCGGGCGGAGCCGCTTCACCATGGCCGTGACCGCCTTGGCAGCCGGCACCGGCTTGGGATGCCGGTCGTCGTCGAGCAGCACCCCGGACAGACCGCCCCGCGCGGCCTGCCAGATCGCCGCCCGATGAACCGGCAACGGCACCGGTTCGAACGGTAGGCCGGCATGGATCGCCTGCTCGGCCGCCAGCACGGACGCGCGGAACAGCCCGCCGACCAGCACCGCGTCGTCGACGATCGGGCAGGCGTCGCAGACGCGCAGCTCAAGAGTCGGCGCGTGCGCCGAAGGCCGGATGTCGAAGTAGGCCATCTTGGCGTCGGCGATGACCCCGCTGTTGATCAGGTCGTCGATCATCTCGTCGTAGGCCTGCGCTGAGGACAGCGGGCCGGGCGCACCGGAGGTCGGCCAGCGCCGCCAGATGATCGTACGGATGCTGGCGTAGCCGGTGTCCTGCTCGTTCCAGTACGGCGAGCTTGCCGACAGTGCCAGCAGCACCGGCAGATCGCCGGCGACCCGCTGCATGATCTCCACGGCCAGGTCACGGTCGCTGACGCCAACATGGATCTGCACGCCGCAGATCAACTGCTCGTCGACCAGCATCCGGTACTGCTCCTGCATCCGGCCGTAGCGACCCGTGGTCGTGAGCTCGAAGTCTGCGAAGGCGGAGCTGGGTGCAGTGCCGACCGCCGCGATGCCGATCTTGTCTGCCGCGGCGACCTCCACCAGCCCGGACCGCAGCCGGGTCAGCTCCGAGCGCAGACCGGACAGGGAGTCCACCACGTCGGTGTTGATCTCGACCGTGGTCCGCTGGATCTCGGCCGAGTAGTTCGACGACGGCAGCCGCGACAGCAGCTGGGGTGCCCGGGCGATGAGCTTCCAGCTGTCCAGATCGATCAGGTGCAGCTCTTCTTCGGCACCCAAGGTCAGTTCGGCGACCATCCTGTCCACCCTAGGCGGGCGGTGTTACGTACGCGTATCTGCCATCCGCCAGTGGTGTCAGTGGGGGTAGATAGTTTCGGCCCATGGACTTCAAACTCGAATTGGTGGGAGTGCCGGTCTCCGACGTCGATCGCGCCAAGGCCTTCTACGTCGATCAGGTGGGCTTCGTGGCCGATGTCGACCAGACGGTCAGCGATGAGATCCGTTTCGTCCAGCTGACTCCGCCCGGCTCGGCGTGCTCGATCGCCATCGGCAAAGGATTGACCAAGATGGCGCCCGGCTCGCTGGACTCGCTGCAGATCGTGGTTGCCGATGCCGAGGCCGCCCGGGCCGAGCTGCTCGACCGGGGCGTCGAGGTGAGCGAAATAGACGTGCGGCCCTGGGGCTCCTTCGTCTTCTTCAAGGATCCAGACGGAAACGGCTGGGCCCTGCAGCAGCTGCCGGACTGGGCGAAGGGTCGGGGCGGATCAGGGGACCCGAATGAAGGCTGGACCGGCTAGCCGTTCCAGCGGGAGCCAGGTTTGGAAGCTCAGTAACCAGCTTTGCGGTACTGGTCAATGACGTCAGCCGGAATGCGGCCACGGTTGCTGATTTCGATGCGACGGGACTTGGCCCAGGCCCGTACTGCTTTGGTATCGACTCCACTGAGCGACCGCCTCATGCGGCGCTTTGTGCCGCCGCGAATCTTTCGAGCCTTGGCGATATAGCTCGCGAGGTCGTCACGGAGCTTGGCGGCATTTTTCTCGGACAGGTCAATTTCATAGGACGCGCCGTCAAGCGCGAACCGCACAGTCTCAGCTGCCGCCGAACCGTCAACATCGTCTTCAAGAACGGTAATAGTTTTACTAGCCATAGCGGCGAGAGTAGCACTGGATTTACACGACGTTGTAAGGAACAAAAAGAATGTGTTCAAGCTGTGTTCCGCGGCCTGTATAGTCTCCGCCGAGCCAAACTCAGCTGATGTTCACATTTGTCAGGAGCAAAGGATTGGTGACAGTCAATCTTGTGCCCATCATGTCCCAGTCCTAGTGAGCCGCCTGCCCTGAGGTGCGGGAATGTATCCCGGCGGGAGCTCGAATTCTCTTCGGCTGCTGCCACATTTTACCAAGAGACGAATTAGCTAGCGGTGCGCAGAACCCGCCGGCCAGCCCGCAATGGATAGCGCAAAGGCTGTCGTGTCCCATCCCGTTGCCGCTAGGGCGTTGTACTGCGCCGAGGCAACCGTTGGCCACGTCTCGAGACATCGCTTTATCTCAAGTATTGCCGCTCTGTATCAACGGTGATCACCACGTATCACCTTGCACCCTTTAGGCCGATGCCGCACCCTCTGCAAGGGATGCAGCGTCGGCAAAAGGGTGCAACGTGGCACACCTGGACACCGAAGCCCCCTAGCCCGTAACCCGCAGCAGCCGGTCGTCGCCATTCCTGACGTCGCCCCGGCCGTCGGTGTTGGACCCGGTCATCAGCAGGCTCTGGCCGTCAGTGGACACCACGACGGTGCGCAGCCGCCCGTACTCGCCCTGGAAGTGAGCCACCGGGTCGCCGGTGTCCGTCCGGTCGACGGGTATCTGCCACAGCCGTTCGCCGCGCAGCCCCGCCATCCACAGATCGCCCCGCCAGTATGCGAGACCCGAGGGGGAGGCCTCCGAGGTTCGCCAGACCACCTTCGGGTTGGTCAGCCCGTTGCCCTGCCCGGAGCCTTCGACCAGCGGCCAGCCGTAGTTCTTGCCCTTCTCGATCAGGTTGAGCTCGTCCCATTCGTTGCTGCCGAACTCGCAGGCCCACAGCCGGCCCTGCTCGTCGAACGCCAAGCCCTGGACGTTCCGGTGCCCGAAGCTGAACACCTCGTTGCCGAACGGGTTGTCGGGCGCCGGCTTGCCGTCCAGCGTCACCCGAAGGATCTTGCCGCCCAGGGAGGACTTGTCCTGAGCTCGTTCCGACTCCGAGGCGTCCCCGGTCCCGACGTAGAGATAGCCGTCGGGCCCGACGATCATCCGGCCGCCGTTGTGGATACCGGACTTGGGGATCCCGTCCAGGATCACCTGGGGCTCGCCGAGCGATCGTCCGTCCCAGCTCATGACGACGATCCGGTTGTCCTCGGCGGCGGTGTAATAGGCGAAGACGCGGCTCTCGTCGGCGGTGGTGGCGAGCCCCAGCAGCCCGCCCTCACCACCAGGCTGGGCCTCTCCGATTGTCCGCAGCAGCTGTTTCCCCGACCCGTCGACCCGGAGGATCTGCTTGGTGTCTCGCTCGCTGATCAGCAGCGTGCCATCCTTCAAGGCGACGAGGCCCCACGGCGTGGTAAGTCCCGAATGCACCTCGGAGACCTGCAACCGCCCGGCACTCTCGCTCGACGAAGCTGATCCGGCCGTCTGAGTGTCCGCGCTTGGTTGGCTCTCCGGCCCACTGCACGCCGTCAGCAGCAACCCGGCCAGCGCCACCCCGACGCAGATCATCCGGGCCGCCGCCCTCGTCACGCGGCCATACCCGACGGAGGGCACTAGGTCCGCAGATCGGTAGCGGTGAGGAGCGCAATGGCGTCCGGCTCGCCGATCACCTTGATCTCCGCTACGGACACCCGGCCATGGGCGTAGATCAACAGCTCGCTCGGCTGCCCGACGAGAGTCACGATGGCGGCGCCGCTGACCGCCCGGATGGTTTCCGGCTCACCCCCGGAGTCGGCGGAGTCCGCCCGCTCCAGCACGAGTCCCACCGGAACCCGGCGGAACCAGGCCCGGCCGAGCAGCTTCAGCCGGCGCCACATCCACTCCTCCACCTCGGGACCGAGATCCCGGGCCGTCAGGGGATGATCACCGGCGCGGCGTACGTCCTCGTGGTGCACGAAGAACTCAGTGGTGTTCGCGCCCTCATCGACGCCCGGGATGGCGAAGACCGAAAAACGAGCGGGCCCCCGGCGGATCCGGTCGACCAGCTCGGCGAACTCCCAACGCTGCCGCACCTCGGCCATCCGGCGCTCGTTCAGCCCGGACAGCGGCTTGACCGTGATCCCGCTGGCGCCGAGGGGGTCGTTCTCGCGGATCCACAGATGGGTTGCCAGGTCGTGCGCGTCCCAGCCCCGACACAGCGTCGGAGCGTCCGGTCCCACCTTGTCCAACAGGTCGCACAGGTCCGCTCGCTCCGACCTGGCGAATGTCACGAGCGAACATAGTAGTGCCCGGCCGACGGACCTCTCGGGGACAATGGGCCGGTGACCGACGCGGCTGCGACCGAAGAAACCCTCGACCCGGAGATCGCCCGGCTGCTCAAACGCGACCCGGCGGGCCTGGTCGTCGCGGTGATCCAGGACGAGGGAACTCGGGACGTCTTGATGGTCGGATGGATGGACGACGTGGCCGTGCACCGGACGCTCACCACCGGTCGGACGACCTTCTTCTCCCGCAGCCGCGGCGAGCACTGGGTCAAGGGGGAGACCAGCGGGCACCGGCAGTGGGTCCGGGAGGTGCGGCTGGACTGCGACGGGGACACGCTGCTGGTCACGGTGCAGCAGGAGGGCGCGGCCTGCCACACCGGCGACCGCAGTTGCTTCGACGCCCGACCGCTGCCGGCCGTGCCCGGCCGTCCAGGGGATAGCAGATGAGCGAGATCCGGCCGAGCCTGGCCGAGTTCCGGGCCATGGCAGAGAAGTGCCGGGTGATCAGTGTCTACCGCCGGCTGCTCGCCGATGCCGAGACAGCGATCGGTCTGTACGGCAAGCTCGCGGACAACCGTCCTGGGAGCTACCTGCTGGAGTCCGCCGAGCAGGGAGTCTGGTCGCGCTACTCCTTCATTGGGGTGCACGCCGTGGCCACCCTCACCGAGCAGGACGGGGAGGTGGTCTGGACCGGCAACGCGCCCGTCGGGCTGCCCCGCGGCGGTGACACGATCGAGGCCGTACGCGAGACCATCCGGCTGCTGCACACCCCGCGCACCGAAGGCCTGCCGCCGTTCACCTCGGGTCTCGTCGGCTACCTCAGCTACGACGCCGTACGCCGCCTGGAGCGGCTGCCCGACAGCTGCGTGAACGATCTTGGTATCCCGGAGATGACCTTCCTGCTTGCCTCGGACCTGGCCGTGCTGGACCACCACGCCGGCGAGGTGTGGCTGGTGGCCAACGCGATCAACTTCGACGACCGGGACGAGCGGGTGGACGAGGCCTACGCCGACGCAGTGGCCCGGGTCGAGGCGATGACCGAGCTCGTCGCCCGGCCGACCCCGTCCGCTGTCGTCTCGGCCAGCTTCGACGGCACCCTGCCCATCCGCCGGCAGCGGACCACCGAACAGTTCCAGCAGGCCGTCCGTGCCGCTGTCGAGGAGATCAAGGCAGGTGAGGCGTTCCAGGTGGTGGTCAGCCAGCGGTTCGAGGTCGACACCTCCGCCGATGCGCTCGACGTCTACCGGGTGTTGCGGCTCACCAACCCCAGCCCGTACATGTACCTGCTCCGGCTGCCGGACTTCGACATCGTCGGCTCCAGCCCCGAGGCGCTGGTCACCGTCAAGGACGGTACCGCGATCACACATCCGATCGCCGGGTCGAAGCCGCGCGGGAAGACGCCGGCAGAGGACGCCGCGCTGGAGAGCGAACTGCTGGCCGACCCGAAGGAACGCGCCGAGCACGTCATGCTGGTCGACCTGGGCCGCAACGACCTCGGTCGGGTCTGCCGCCCGGGGACCGTCGAGGTGGTGGAGTTCATGGACGTGCGGCGCTACAGCCACATCATGCATCTGGAGTCGACCGTGACCGGGACGGTTGCCGAGGACCGGTCCGCCCTTGACGTGCTGCTTGCCGCGTTTCCCGCCGGAACGCTGTCCGGTGCGCCCAAGGTCCGGGCGATGGAGATCATCGACGAGCTCGAGGTGTCCCGCCGCGGCCTGTACGGCGGGGTCGTCGGATACCTGGACTTCGCCGGCAACGCCGACGCGGCGATCGCCATCCGGACGGCCGTGCTGCGCGACGGCGTCGCGTACGTCCAGGCGGGCGGCGGCATCGTGGCCGACTCCGACCCCCCGACGGAGGACACCGAGACCCGCAACAAGGCCGCAGCGGTCGTCCGCGCGATCTCTGTCGCGCAAAGCTTCCGGAAGCCGAGCGGATGAGCCGCCGCTCCGTCGCCCTTGGGTCTCTGCTTGCCGGCTCGGTGCTCGGCGTCGCGGTGGCCTGGACGAAACCATCGGTCGGTCACGACATCACCAGAGCGCTTGCCTTGGTCGCACTGGTCGGCACGGTATTGCTCCTGGTGTTGCGGGTGCGTGGCCGACAAGTGATCGGGTTGGTGCTCGCGGTGCTCGGGCTGGGCATGGCACTGACGGGCGCGTTGCTGGCTGGACCTGCCCTTTCCTGGCAAGTCCTGTATGCGGGCGGCGGCGTCCTGGTGACGCTGGGTGGACTGCTGACCATGATCACCGGCTCCCGCTGGCCGGCGCCGACGGATCGTTTCGAGCAGAATCCGGCTGATCTCTGGCGGGCCATGGACGCCGGATTGGATCCGACGGATGACCCCGATGTGCGAAAAAGTGATTCAGGAGACACAATGAGAAACGCCAACCAGTCCCAGCAGTCGTCGCGGCGGAAGTGAGGAACTCATGGCAACCACCGGCCAGCAGCCGGCCACAGTGGTGCACCACGACAAGCCCGAGAAGCACGTGCACCACGGACGCACCCTTGCTGCGTGGACCGGCACGAGCATCGCACTGGTCGCGTTCATTCTTGGCGGAATTGCCGTGGTGATCCAGAACTGGACCTTGTTCTGGATTTCTGCTGCTCTGCTCTTGGTGGGCCTGATCGCGACAAAGGTGTTGCAGGTCATGGGCCACGGCGCCCGTTGAGGGCCGGTTTTCCTGTGGGTGCACTGAACGAAATCCTCGACGGCGTCCGGGAGGACCTGGCCGTCCGCCAGCAACAGGTGCCGCTGGAGCGGCTGAAGGAGCGCTGCCAGCACAACGACCCCGCCCTCAACCCGATGCCGGCGCTCTCCGGACCCGGTGTGGCGGTGATTGCGGAGGTCAAACGGTCCAGTCCGAGCAAGGGCACGCTGGCCGAGATCGCGGACCCCGCTGCCTTGGCGACGGAGTACGAGGCGGGTGGGGCGGCGGCCATCTCGGTCCTCACCGAGCAGCGGCGGTTCGCCG
Source organism: Actinomycetota bacterium (assembly GCA_046765695.1). GTDB lineage: Bacteria > Actinomycetota > Actinomycetes > Propionibacteriales > Propionibacteriaceae > Microlunatus. Next base: position 10,827 of record JBKPNA010000490.1, read on the forward strand.
GTTCGCTCGACGACCTGGTCCGGGTGCGCTGCGCGGTCTCCGTGCCGGTGCTGCGCAAGGACTTCGTGATCACCGCGTACCAGCTCTTCGAGGCTCGTGCGGCCGGGGCGGACCTGGTGCTTTTGATCGTGGCTGCACTGTCGGATCCGGAGCTGGTCTCCCTCGTCGAGCGCGCCCAGTCGATCGGACTGACGCCGCTGGTCGAGGTGCACAAGCCGGAGGAGGTACAGCGTGCGGTCGATGCCGGGGCCAAGATCATCGGCGTCAACGCCCGCGACCTGCAGAGCTTGGACGTCGACCCCACCACGTTCGCCCGGCTGGCGCCGCTGATCCCCGACGGCATCGTGCGCATCGCCGAGTCCGGCGTACGCGGTCCGCACGATGTGATCGAGCTCGGCCGGGTCGGGGCCGACGTGGTGCTGGTCGGTGAGGCTCTGGTCACGGGCCGGGATCCCCGCAGCGGAGTGGCCGACCTGGTAGCGGCCGGCGCACACCCGGCCCTGCACAAGTCGTAGCGGGCTGATCTTGGTCAGTGTTCTTCCGGATGCCACCGGACATTTCGACCGGTTCGGCGGCAGATTCGTCCCCGAGGCCCTGTACGCGGCGTTGCTGCAGTTGGAGCGCGAGTTCGCGGCCGCGATGGCCGACCCCGCGTTCAAGACGGAGCTGGCGGCCCTGCTGGCCGACTACACCGGCCGCCCCAGCCCGATCACCGAGGTCCGCCGCTTCGCCGAGCACGCCGCCGGCCCCGCGCCAGGGGTGGCGCCGACCATCGTGCTCAAGCGTGAGGACCTGAACCACACCGGCTCACACAAGATCAACAATGTGCTTGGGCAAGCGCTGCTCACCCGCCGGATGGGCAAGTCCCGGGTGATCGCCGAGACCGGGGCCGGCCAGCACGGGGTGGCCACTGCCACCGCGGCCGCCCTGTTCGGGCTCGACTGCACCATTTATATGGGCAAGGTCGACACCGAACGGCAGGCGCTCAACGTCGCCCGGATGCGGCTGCTCGGCGCTGAGGTGGTGGCCGTCGACTCGGGCAGCCAGACGCTCAAGGACGCCATGAACGAGGCGATGCGCGACTGGGTCGCCTCTGTCGACTCCACGCACTACCTGATCGGCACCGTGGCGGGCCCGCATCCCTTCCCGATGCTGGTCCGGGAGTTCCAGCGGGTGATCAGCACCGAGGCCAGGGCTCAGCTGCTCGACCGCTACGGTCGGCTGCCTGACGCGGTCGCCGCCTGCGTGGGTGGCGGGTCCAACGCGTTGGGCATCTTCGCCGACTTTCTCGACGATCCCGAGGTCGAGCTGCATGGCTTCGAGGCCGGCGGCGACGGCGTGGACACCGGGCGGCACGCGGCGACGATCTCCGCCGGCTCCATTGGCGTGCTGCACGGCATGCGCACCTTCGTGCTGCAGGACGAGGACGGCCAGACCAGGGACTCGCACTCGATCTCTGCCGGACTGGACTATCCCGGAGTCGGTCCCGAGCACTCGTGGCTGGCCGAGACCGGCCGCGCTGTCTACAGTCCGGTGACCGACGCGGAGGCGATGGAGGCGTTCCGGCTGCTGGCACAGACGGAGGGCATCGTGCCGGCCATCGAGTCGGCCCACGCGCTGGCCGGCGCACTGACCCTCGGCGCTCGGCTGCCGGCTCGGGCCGATGGGCAGCCGCCGTTGATTCTGGTCAACCTGTCCGGCAGGGGTGACAAGGACGTGGACACCGCCATCTCGTGGTTCCACCTGGACACCACCGGCAGCGAGTCGACCGAGCTGGAGGTCGGCGGCCCGTCGACCGGCGCTGGAGTCGAGCAGTGAGCAGCGCCCTCGGGCACACCGGAGCGGCGATCGCGAAGGTCCGAAGCTCCGGTCGCGGTGCACTGGTCGGCTATCTGCCGGTCGGCTACCCGAACGTGGAGATCTCGCTCCAGGCGTTGCGGGCCTTGACCGGTGAGGACCAGTCACCGGGGGTCGACCTGGTCGAGGTGGGACTGCCCTACAGCGACCCGGTGATGGACGGGGTGACCATTCAGCGGGCCGGAACCCGGGCCCTGCAACGGGGGGTCCGTACCCGGGACGTCTTCGCCGCCGTGCAAGCAGTCGCCGAGACCGGTACGCCGGCGGTCGTGATGACCTACTGGAACCTGATCGAGCACTACGGGGCGCAGCGGTTTGCCCGTGACCTGGCGCAGGCCGGCGGCTCCGGGCTGATCACCCCCGACCTGACCCCCGACGAGGCCGAGGAGTGGTTCGCCGTCTCCGACGCCGAGGACCTGGATCGGGTCTTCCTCGTGTCGCCGTCCTCGACAGAGGAACGGCTGAGCCGGACCGTGGCCGCATGCCGCGGCTGGGTCTATGCCACCTCGGTGATGGGGGTCACGGGTGCCCGGACCCAGACGTCGCAGGCTGCGCCGGCCCTGGTGGCCCGGATCCGGGCTGCCGATCCCTCGGCGCTGGTGGGGGTCGGTCTCGGCGTTTCCAACGGGGCCCAAGCACGTGAGGTGGCCAGGTACGCCGACGCGGTTGTCGTCGGCTCGGCCCTGGTCAAGACGCTGCTCGACGCCGACGACGCCGGCCGGTCCGACGACTTGTCCGGGCTGCGTGCGCTGGTCGCCGACCTGGCCGAGGGCGTACGCGGACCGGAGCGGGAACTAACACCGGCGGTGAGGGGTTAGGCCGGGCGTGAGCCGAACCGCGTTGCCTGCTGCGCTTCTTGCGGTCGGCTTGGTGTTGCTTGTCGGCTGCACGTCGCCACGCCAGGAAGGTGGCGGACAGGGCTACGCGGATCCGGCCGGTTATTCGGGAGGTAGTTCGCTGCCGGATCCGTACCCGATGCCCAACATCACCCTGACCGACACCTCGGGCCAGCCGTACAACATGGCAAGTTCGCCTTCCAAACCGGTCACCCTGCTGTTCTTCGGCTACACCAAGTGCCCGGATGTCTGCGTCACCGTGCTGGCCGACCTGGCCACGGCGCTGCAACGGATGCCAAGCTCCGATCGCGACCACATCCAGGTCGTGTTCGTGACCACGGATCCCGCCCGGGACAACGGCAAGGCGATCCGGGCCTACCTGGACCGGTTCGACCCGACCTTCGTCGGGCTGACTGGGCCCCTGGCCACCATCAAGAAGGCGGCCGGGCAAGTCGGGGTGGACATCGAGGGCATGAGGAAGCTGCCCAGCGGGGGTTACGAGGTCGGCCACTCCGCACAGGTGATCGGCTTCGACCGCACGTCCGGCGTGGTGCTGTGGACACCGGAGACGCCGATCGCGGCGCTCGTCCACGACTTCAGCCTGCTGGTCGAGCGGTCCCGGTGATCGCACCGTGGGTCGGCACTGCGGCACGGGCGGTACTGGGTGGCGTTCTGCTGGTCGCCGGAGTGCTGAAGGCCGCGGACCCGCAGGCCACAGTTGCGGCCGTACTGGCCTACGATCTCCTGCCGGCAGAGCTGGCAACCGTGGTTGGCTGGGGGCTGCCGTTCGCAGAGATCGCCCTGGCCGCCTTGTTGCTGGCCGGATTGGCCACCCGCGTCGTCGCTGTGGCCGCCGCCGTGCTGCTGCTCATCCTGATCGGCGCAGTGGCGTCGGCGGCGTTGCGCGGGCTGAGCATCGACTGCGGTTGCTTCGGCGGCGGTGGCCCGGTGGCACCCGGCCAGACCCGGTACGGGGCTGAGATCGTCCGCGACCTTGGCCTGCTGCTGTTGGCGGGCTGGCTGGTCGCCCGCCCCGACAGCCGGCTGAGCCTGGAGCGCAGCCGATGACAATGGCAAGGAAGCCGGCCGATGCCCGCAGCCAGGCTCGGCTGGCCGTCGAGCAGGCCGCAGCCCGGCGGCGGGAGCGACGGGTGCTGCTGGCGGTCGTAGCAGCTGTCGTCGCGCTGGTTGTCGCTGGCGGCATCGGGCTTCAGGCGTGGCGGACCAGCCGGGCTCCGTCGGCCGTACCGGTGCCGAGCCCCTCGGCCGCCGCGGCAACGATTACATCGGGTCGCCCTGTGGTGCTTGGCGACCCTTCGGCCCCAGTGACCGTCACCCTGTTCGTCGACTTCCACTGCCCGCACTGCGCCGAGTTCGAGGAGGAGTACTCCGCAGTCCTGGATCAGGCCCGGCAGAGCGGCCGCGCCAAACTCGAGGTCTATCCCATGGCGTTCATCGACGAGGGCTCTGCGGCCGCGGCCAACGCCTTCGGCTGCGCCGCCGAAGCGGGCTTCGGCCCCGGGTACTACGCGGGTCTGTTCGCCAACCGAACCTTGGCCTGGAACGACGACCAGCTGATCGCTCTGGCCTCGGCGGTGGGTGGCACCGCGTCGCCGGAATTCACGGGATGCGTGACCAACCGCGCGCACGCGGCATGGGTGGACTCGATGAACACGGCTGCAGACCAGCAGGGCGTCACCGAGACCCCCACGCTGCTGGTCGACGGTGCGCGGGTGGACCTCACCAAGTTGACGCCCGACCACCTCGCCGCGAGGATCAACTCCTGATGCCGACCCTGCTGTCCATTCCCAGCCCCAGCCGGGCGGTCTGGGACATTGCAGGGTTCCCGTTCCGGGCGTACGCCATCTGCATCATCGTCGGCATTCTCGTCGCGATGGTGATCGCCACCCGTCGCTGGCGGGCCCGCGGCGGCACCAGCGAGAGCATGGAACTGGTCGTCACGGTGGCGGTGCCGTGCGGCATCGTCGGTGCCCGGCTCTACCACGTGGCCACCGACTACGAGCTCTACTTCGGGCCCGGTCGCCACCCGGTGGACGCGCTGAAGATCTGGCAGGGTGGCCTCGGCGTCTGGGGAGGCATCGCGTTCGGCGTGCTGGGTGCGGCGCTGGTGGCACGTCGCCGGCAGCTCCGGTTGCCGGCTCTGCTCGATGCGGTAGCGCCCGCAGTGCTGGTCGCGCAGGCGATCGGCCGGCTGGGGAACTGGTTCAACCAGGAGCTCTTCGGCCAGCCGACGACCCTGCCCTGGGCGTTGCGGATCGACCCCGAACACCGCCCCGCCGGCTTCGAGCAGTTCGACACGTTCCACCCCACCTTTCTCTACGAGATGGTCTGGAACCTGGCGGCCGCCCTGGTGCTGGTGATCTTGGACCGGAGGCTCCGGCTCGGCCACGGCAAGGTCTTCGCCCTGTACATCCTGTTCTATACGGCCGGGCGGTTCTGGATCGAGGCGCTGCGGATTGACGCCGTGAACCACATCGCGGGCTTTCGGCTCAACAACTACACCTCGCTGATACTGTTCCTGGCTGCGCTGGTTTGGCTGGTCTGGCTGGCGCGCAACCGTCCGGGGCGTGAAGAGGTCGTCGAGGGCCCCGACCCGGACGCCCCGGCGACTGCGGTCGAGACCACCCAAGACCCCGTAGCACCGGAGGCCCGATGAAGCGACTTCGACTGTTCCATTTCGACATCAAGACCTACGGCAACTACGGGGACACGCTGCTCTTCGAGGCAGTGAAGGAGACCTTCAACGGGTTCCGCGGTGGGGAATGCTTCGAGATCTACGACAGCCGCCCGCTGCGTGACCCGGTCGGGCCAGCCCTGGTCAACTATCTCAACGACAACTTCGACGCGGTGTTGGTTGGCGGCGGCGGACTCTTCCTTCGCGACACCAATGCCAACGAGCGTTCGGGCTGGCAGTGGAATATCTCGCTGGACCAGCTGCACCGGCTGAAGACGCCTCTGGTGATCTACTCGGTGGGCAACAACCGCTTCATCGACCAGGCCGACTTCGAGCCGCCATTCGTCGAGCACGTCAACCTGACCATGGAGAAGTCTGTCTTCTTTGGGCTACGCAACACCGGCTCGGTCGAGACCATCAAGGGCTACATCGCCGAGGACAACCGGGACCGGGTCGAGTTCCAGCCCTGCACCACGACGATCTCCTCCTACCTGTTTCCCGATCTGGTCAAGGACATGGATCCGGCCCGCCGGCTGGGGCTGCAGATGATCGTCGGCAAGCGGCAGCGGGCTGCAGGATTCGAGACCAAGCGGATCCATCCAGACGTCGTCGAGGTTGCCCGGCGGCTGCAGGGCGAGGGCTGGCTGATCGACAGCGTGCCCCACGCCCGGGCCGATATGAAATTCGTCGAGCAGGCTGATCGCGAGCAGCTGCCGATGCGAGAGGTGAAGCTGTTCGGCGACCAGGACGTGCTCTTCAAGGGCGTGGAGTACTTCGCCGATCTGCCCTACTTTCTGGGCACCCGAGGGCATGCTCAAATGGTGCCGTTCGGCATGGGTTCGATCCCGGTCTCACTCCTCGTGCACCACAAGAACGGCTACTTCGCCCGCGACATCGGACATCCGGAGTGGGCCGTCGACCCGCGGACAGACGGGTTCGCCGACCGGCTGTATCAGGTGCTGCACGAGGTGGAGGAGCGCCGCACCGAACTGCGGGCCGAACTTGCCGAGGTCCGGGAGCGCTTCTACCGGGTGACGCTGGACAACCTGGCAACCATCTACCAGCGGCTCACCGGGACAACGGTCGAGCCGTTCCACACCCCGTACACCCCCTTCGAGCGACGGCTGGCCGACCGGGCCTACGCCGATTCCTTGAGTCGTGGCCTCGCCGAAGAACGGGCGCGGGAGCTCAGCGCAGAGCTGGCGCCGGTCCGCAGCGCGGGCGATGCTTCGATGGTCGCGCAGTGGCTGCTGTCCCGTGCCTGGGGGGCGGCCGACAAGGGCGATCTGGTCAGGGCCCGGGCGCTGCTGCGCGGCCTCGACGCCGCCTCGCCGGACTTCTTCAACGGGACACACCGGCGTCCCAGGTGGGACAAGGGCCCCTACCGGTACGTCCCCGCCCCGGTGCTGCGGGAGATCCGGTCGAGGGTCGTGCGGCGGAGCGGGCGTCCGCCCGGCCGCTGAGGTCTAGATCTTGCCCTGCAAGGCGTTGAGGGCCGCCTTGCGAACGCGTACAGCGATCTTGCGCAGCAGCGCCGCGGTGGGAGTCAGCGACTCGCCGCCAGTCCCCCCAGCCCGGTCGCGCAGCGATCGGGCCAGCTCGCGCAGCTCCCAGTCCTGCAGGAACTCCAGCCAGCGCAGGTCCAGCTCGTCGTAGGTCGCGCCCGGCTTGACCGGCTCCCACGGCTTGACCCCCACGTAGTGCAACACCTTGATCTCCTCGGCGTTGAACAGGGCGGGATGGTGGGCGAACATCCGCTTGGTGGTGTTGTACTCCTGGGGCAACCGCCGCCAGTGCGGCAGGACGTTGTTCAAGAAGCCTTGGTCCCCGCCGTCGTACGAGGCGGTGCTGCCAAGCCGCTCCAGCATGGAGTGGAACAGTTCGTGCGACGGGGTGACCGCGAAGACCCCGGAGTTGAAGATCTTTCCGTTGGCCCGGTCCAGGCCGGCGTCGGGAGCGGCGGCGAAGTCGTCGCCGGCAAACAGATCATCGATGTTCTGCAGCACCACCGTGTCACCGTCGAGGTACACCAGACGGTCTAGGAAGTCGAGCCGGAAGACGTTGAGCTTGGTGTACGTCGCGGCAAACCGGGCCTGGAAGCGGCGGGTCCGGTTGGGGTTGACGATCTCCGGGACGTCGATGACATGGATTCCGCTGGCCGTCAGCGCCGCCTGGTCGGCGTCGTGAGTGCACAACGCCAGCAGCGGGATGGAGCTCACCTTGCGCAAGGAGTTGGCCAGCGCTCGCACGCCGTGGTGGTAGCTCGGTCCGGACACCACGGTGACGTACGCGCACTTGCGGCCGTCGACCGTCTCCGACAGTCGGCCGTCCCGCGGCTTGCTGATCGTGACCGGGCGGGCCGCGCCGGTCTGGGGCAGCACCACGGCGATGCGCTCCTTGGGCTCGCCCAGATCGGGCGTCGTCGTCGGCGACATGGTGGGCCGGTCGGTGATCTCCTTGCCTGCCGGCACGTAGAGCCCGAGATTGACCGACTCGCTCAAGCTGAAGACACTCGCATCGGGGAACTCGGCAAGGGTCGCCTGCAAAAAGGCCAGATCCACGTCGATGGAGTGGGCGTCCTCGTATCCGGGGCGCATGTCCTTCGCCTGCAGCCCTGCCGCCACCTGTTGGCTGATCGTGTACCCGTACCTGGCCTCCTTGGACTCATAGAGGTCAACACCGCTGAGATAGACCTCGCGGAAGCCGAGCCCGAGGCCGAAGCCGAGTGCCTGCATCCCGGTGGTGGGCAGACCCGGCCGGCTCATGAAATACCGGGCGAGCCTGGGATACCGGCTGATCACCGCCCAGTGGTCGTACTGCTTGAGGTTGACATCCAGCATCTGGTTGCCCCAACGGTCCCCCTCCCGCCCGGAGGGCAGTTGCATGGGCGAACACAGCCGATCGATCGAATAGCGGCCGGACCGGATCTCGTCGCGCAGCGAGGCCTCCAGCAGCTTGTTCGGGATGGCGAAGAACCAGGCGTCGACATGGCTACCGAAGTGATAGTGACTCTCCAGGAAGAACCAGTTCATCCGGAAGATCACCACATCCGCGGGGATCTTGTGGTGCGGCGGCAGGGTGGCCGAGGGGCCGTTGCCCACGATCAGCAAGGGCCGTTGGACCAGATCGGCGAAGCCGGCAATCTCCACATCGCCTGGTTGTGCTGACAGGGGGACACTACGCATGGGAGGCATCGGTAAATATCTCACCACACTTGCCAAGGCCGGGACGTCACATCGGCGAAGGGGCGTTTCAGATCACTTCACTACAAGGAGAAATCGTGCAGAGAAGGCCGGTGCGGGTGCAGTACCCTTGCGCAAAGCACAACGGGCCAATGCTGTCCCCACTCAAGAAAAGCGGGGAGACCCACGATGAGCCAACTCGCCGGCACGCGGCCCGCTGAGGGCCTGTACGACCCTGCCTTCGAACACGACGCGTGCGGCGTAGCAATGGTCGCCACGCTGACCGCCGTGCCCAGCCATGCGATCATCGCTCAGGGGCTGGTGGCCCTGCGCAACCTGGACCATCGCGGGGCGACGGGCTCCGACCCGAAGACCGGGGACGGCGCGGGCATCCTCATCCAGGTCCCGGACGCCTTTCTGCGGGCAAGCGTCGAGTTCGACCTACCCCGACAGGGGGCGTACGCGGTGGGCAACGCCTTTCTGCCCGGCGAGCCGGACCTGTGCGCCAAGGCCAAGGCCAGCATCGAGCAGATCGCCGCTGAGGAAAACCTCACCGTGCTGGGCTGGCGCGTCGTGCCGACCGACGGCTCGTCGCTGAGCGATGTCAGCCGGACGAACATGCCCTACTTCGAGCAGTTGTTCGTGACGGCCAAGGGCGCACCGTTGCAGGGCATCGCCCTGGACCGGCTGGCGTACTGCCTACGCCGCCGGATCTCTCACGAGGTGGGCGTCTACTTCGCCTCCCTCTCGGCCAGGACCCTGGTCTACAAGGGGATGCTGACCACCGCGCAACTGTCCCAGGTGTTCCCGGAGCTGAAGGACGAGCGGATGGCCAGCGCGATGGTCGTCGTTCACTCCCGCTTCTCCACCAACACCTTCCCCGCCTGGGAGCTGGCCCACCCGTTCCGGATGATCGCTCACAACGGGGAGATCAACACCGTGATGGGCAACCGCAACTGGATGCGGGCCCGTGAGGCGCTGCTGGCAAGTGACCTGATCCCCGGCGACCTGGAGCGGCTGTTCCCGATCTGCACGCCGGACGCCTCGGACTCGGCGTCGTTCGACGAGGTGGTGGAGCTGCTGAGCCTCACCGGCCGCTCGCTGCCGCACGCGATGCTGATGATGATCCCCGAGGCGTGGGAGAACAACCCGACCATGGACCCGGCCCGGCGGGACTTCTACGCCTTCCACTCCTGCCTGATGGAGCCTTGGGACGGGCCCGCGGCCATCACGTTCACCGACGGCACCGTGATCGGAGCCGTGCTGGACCGCAACGGGTTGCGCCCGGGCCGGTTCTGGGTCACCGACGACGGCCTGGTGGTGCTGGCGTCGGAGACCGGGGTGCTGGACATCCCACCCGAGAAGATCATTCGGAAGGGTCGGCTGCAGCCGGGCCGGATGTTCCTGGCTGACCTGAGCCAGGGCCGGATCATCTCCGATGACGAGGTCAAGGCTCAGCTGGCGGCCGCCGCGCCGTACGGCGAATGGCTGCACGCCGGGCGGATGCTGTTGTCGGATCTGCCGGACCGGGAGCACGTGGTGCACACGCATGCCTCGGTGACCCGCCGCCAGCAGGTCTTCGGCTACACGGAGGAGGAGCTGAGGCTGATCCTGGCCCCGATGGCCTCCAGCGGTGTCG
>JBKPNA010000491.1:0-5257 GCA_046765695.1 Actinomycetota bacterium
GTCCGACGATCAGCGGGGCGGCGCCAGCGTGTTGATGGCCGCCGTCATGGGTGTGGTCGTGACGCTCGGCTGTGCCGCCATGGTCATCGCCGGGTACTTGGTCGCCCACCACCGGGCACGGTCAGCGGCCGACCTGGCGGCGCTCAGCGGAGCCGCAGCGCACGTTCGTGGCGAGAACGTCTGTGGCGAGGCCCGGCGGATCGCCCGGCAGAACGGGGCCAGGGCGATCCGATGCAGCTGGGTCGGGGACGATATCGACTTCGTGGTTTCGGTTCGGACCGCCGTATCGACCCCCTCCCGGTTGTCCGGGCTGCCGCGGTTGGTCGAGGCGGAGGCTCACGCGGGCCGGCTCGGTTGAGATGGCGTGATGTGTGCTTCGCAGTCTTACGGGGTGCGCTGCCGGCTGGGAACAGACCGACTCAGCGTCAGTCCGGCTCGTCAGCCGCGTCCTCGACGTGAGCTGCGGGTCGGCGGATCACGATCGATGCTGTGCCGGCCTCCAGGTCGATGCCAAGCGGCGGGCCGCCGCCATGAGAAGGGCGGATCACCAGCATTCGTTGCCGGTCCTTCTCCTCGTTCAGGTGCTTCAGGCCAGGCTGGAAGATCTCCAGGAAGCTCATTGCTTCGGCTCGTCCCGAGTGATCTCGTCGACCTCGTCAAGCAGGGCGCCGCGTTCGGCTGGACTCATGGCGGTCGGCGGATCCAGTTCCAGATTGGCTGCCGGGCCAGTGGCCGCGGCCGCATCCGGGTCGTTCATCGGCCGAGCGGTCTTGGGAGGAGATGCCTCGGCGGCTGGTGCGTCGCTGGGGACCGACGAGCCGCCCCCGCTGGATGCGGGCAGCTGGGTACCGGACGCGCTGCCATCGTCGGTTCGCTCCGCGCTCCGCAGGCGCCGACGCTGCTCGCGGCTGCGTCGGATGCCGAGTCGGAGCAGCAGCAGTGCGACCACCGTAAGCAGGGCTGCGGCGACGCCGGTGAAGTAGATGCCGGCGCTCGTCACCGGGACCAGGACGCGGAACAGGGACAGGTCGTAGACCGTCGGGTTGCTGACGACGATCGCCACGCTGAATACGACGACCAGAATGAGCAGCACCAACGCGAGTACGACCATGCCGTTATTATCGCCGGGTCGTGGAGCCAGTGGGCTCGGCCGGCGGTCGCCAGTGACGTAATCCGTTCTGTGCCTGGGTCAGCAGACCAGTAGCGCATGTGGTTATACTTCGCGCGGTTGTCGGCGTACCGGGCGCGTGCGCAACGCATTGAGGATCGAGAGGACGTCGGTATGCCTGCACTTCCATCTCCATTGGAAGTCACCACAATCACCTTGTCAGGAATGAACCTGACCTTCGTCGCCGTCGTCGGCGTGATCGCCGTGCTGGCCCTGGTGATGGCGATGTTCTTCCGCCGCGAGGTGCTGGCTGCCAGCGACGGGACCACGAGGATGCAGACGATCGCCCGCGGCGTACAGGAGGGGGCGAGCGCGTACCTCGGCCGGCAGTTCCGGACGTTGAGTTTCTTCGCCGTTGCCGCGTTCTTCCTGCTGCTGTTGCTGCCGGTTCATGCAAGCGAGGACTTCGCGAGCCTGACGCTGCGGATAGCGCGCTCGGTGGCTTTTCTGACTGGTGCGGTGTTCTCCGCGCTGATCGGGTTCCTGGGCATGTGGCTCGCGGTCCGCGCCAACGTTCGGGTCGCCTCCGCCGCGCGGAGCGAGGGTCGCGACCCGGCCATGAGAATCGCCTTCCGGACGGGCGCCCATGTGGGCATGGCCACCGTCGGACTGGGGCTGCTCGGCGCATCGATCGTGGTGTTGGTGTTCCGGGGCGACGCGCCGACCATTCTGGAGGGCTTCGGCTTCGGTGCGGCCATGCTCGCCATGTTCATGCGGGTCGGCGGCGGCATCTTCACCAAGGCGGCCGACGTGGGCGCGGACCTGGTCGGCAAGGTCGAGCAGAACATCCCCGAGGACGACCCGCGGAACGCGGCCACCATCGCCGACAACGTCGGCGACAACGTCGGCGACTGCGCCGGGATGGCAGCGGACCTGTTCGAGTCCTACGCCGTCACCCTGGTCGCCTCGCTGATCCTCGGGAAGGCCGCGTTCGGTGAGGCGGGACTAGTGTTCCCGCTGATCGTGCCCGCCATCGGAGTGATCACGGCCATCATCGGTGTCTTCCTGACCAGGCCGCGGGCCGGCGAGAACGGCTTGAAGACCATCAACCGCTCCTTCTACCTGTCGGCGGCAATCTCGGCCGTGCTGTGTGCCATCGCGGCATTCGCGTACCTGCCACCGGACTTCGCCGGGCTCAACCTACCGGAGGCGGCCAACTTCAGCGGTCCGGTCGACGACCCCCGGATCGTGGCCGTCGGCTCGGTTGTCATCGGCATCGTTCTCGCCGTGGCGATCCTGTCGCTCACCGGTCACTACACCGGAACTGAGCATCGGCCGGTCAGCGACGTGGGCAAGACGTCGCTGACCGGGCCGGCCACTGTGATTCTGGCCGGCATCTCGGTTGGCCTGGAGTCCGCGGTCTACACCGCCATCGTGATCGGCGCGGCCGTCTACGGCGCCTTCCTGCTCGGCGGCTCGGGGGTGGTCGGGTTGTTCGCCATCGCCCTGGCCGGCTGTGGCCTGCTCACCACGGTCGGCGTGATCGTCGCCATGGATACCTTCGGTCCGGTCTCGGACAATGCGCAGGGCATCGCCGAGATGTCGGGCGACGTACACGGCTCGGGAGCACAAATCCTGACCGAGCTGGACGCGGTGGGCAACACCACGAAGGCGATCACCAAGGGCATCGCGATCGCGACGGCGGTGCTGGCAGCCACCGCGCTGTTCGGCTCCTACACCGATGCCATCCGCAGCGTGCTCGGCGATGCGTACCGGACATTCGTCGACCAGGCAGTGGTCTATGCCCCGCAGACACTGGTCGGCCTGATCCTCGGTGCCGCAGTGGTTTTCCTCTTCTCCGGGCTGGCGATCAGCGCAGTCGGCCGGGCGGCCGGTGCGGTGGTGTTCGAGGTACGCCGTCAGTTCCGGGAGATCCCCGGGATCATGGACGGCACCGGCAAGCCCGAGTACGGCAAGGTCGTCGACATCTGCACCCGGGACTCTCTGCGGGAACTGGCTACTCCTGGCCTGCTGGCCCTGATGGCGCCCATCGCGGTCGGCTTCGGGCTAGGGGCCTCAGCCTTGGCCGGTTACCTGGCCGGAGCGATCGCGGCCGGCACCCTGATGGCGGTGTTCCTGGCCAACTCCGGCGGAGCCTGGGACAACGCGAAGAAGCTGGTCGAGGACGGCCACCACGGTGGCAAGGGGTCCGATGCCCACGCAGCCACGGTGATCGGTGACACCGTTGGCGACCCGTTCAAGGACACCGCCGGCCCGGCCATCAACCCGCTGATCAAGGTGATGAACCTGGTCTCCCTGCTCATCGCGCCGGCAGTGGTCGGCATGTCGACGCTCAGTGCCAACCAGACTCCGCTGCGCTACCTGATCGCCGGAATCGCCGTCGCCGTGATCGTCGCGGCGGTCGTGATCAGCACCCGCCGGCCGGTGGCCCTCGCTGAGCCCTCGGCCGCCCCGGACGCCATCGCTCCGCCCTCGCCGGCCGGCGAGGGCGTTGAGGACAACGTGCCGGAGGATCTCAAGCAGCCCGAGCCGAAGCCGATCAAGTAGCGCGCCAGCTTCGGTCGGACTGCGGGGCAAACCCCGGCCCCTGTCGGGTGGGGGAACGGGGTCGCTGGCTGGGACGAGTTCGAGGTATTCGGCCCGATGGCACACTTTCTACAGAGATGACCAGCCCAACGTTCGGCGATCACCGACCGCCCGAGAATCCCGAGCCGGACCCGGCGCTGGCCGACTTCCCACCGCCGCAGCCAGCTCCCGGAGCCTATCCGCCTCAGCCGTACGCGCCGTACGGGCCGCCCTCGCCAGGGATGATGGTGCCGAGCCCGTACGGGCCGGCCTTCCCGCAACCGGTGCCTGCACCGGCAAGCGCACTGCCGACCGAGCCGCGGCCGTACCACCAGATGCTGCGCGGACCACGGTTCCGCTGGTGGAAGCCGCTGGTGACGTTGCTGCTTGCGGCCGCACTGTGCATCCCGCTGACGATGCTCTCGCTGGCGCCGCTTGTGGTCGTCGGCCTGGCCACCGGGGCCGCAGACCTCGGGCTCCTCGGCTTCAACATCAAGAACCTCTCTCCAACCGCCTTCGTCGTGGTTAACCTCAGCCTGATCGTGCTGATCCCCGTGTCCGGACTCTCCATCTGGATGGTGCACCAGATCCGACCGCGTTATCTGTCGTCGGTCGTCGGTGGGATTCGGTGGCGCTGGCTGGCGCGCTGTGCGCTGATCGTGCTTCCGTTGTGGTTGGTCTACCTAGCCCTCGGCCTGGTGGTCGCTCCACCGGAGTCGGCGCGGCCGGCGCACTGGCTGGCACTGCTGATCATTGTGCTGACCATGACGCCGTTCCAGGCTGCCGGAGAGGAGTACCTGTTCCGCGGCTGGCTGATGCAGAACGTCGGAGCCTACTTCCGTCGGCCCATCGTCGGCCTCGTGCCTGCCGTGGCCGTGTCCGCAGCGGTGTTCGCGGCCGCCCACGGCAGCCCCGACCCCTGGACTCTCGCCAGCATCGGCTGCTTTGCCGTCGTCGCCGGCGTGGCGGCGTACCGAACGGGCGGGTTGGAAGCCGGCATCGCGATGCACGCGGTGAACAATGTGCTGGCCTTCGTCTCGGTGCTGCTCTTCGGCGGCTGGGAAGAGGCGTTCGTGGGAGCGGACACCAAGAGCAGTCCGGCTGTCCTGCTGCTGGCCATCGTCAGCAACAGCGCCGCTCTGGCGCTCGTTCTCTGGCAGGCCAAGCGGCAGCGCATCCAGTCGCGCTATTCGCCCGAACGCATTCCCGTGGAGAGTGGCGCGAGCACCGACTCTCGCTGACAACTCAAGCCGCGGCGCCGCTCAGCGCCCAGCGGATGGTGCCCAGAGCACTTCGGGTCAGCGGGCGGGCGACCAGTCGGTCGGTGGCTGGCAGGACCGGCAGTTGCAGGGCCGTACGCGCCCAGGCCGGCAGAGTGGACACCGCGCCGGCAGCCAGGATGGCGTACCCGACACGTTGCGCACCGCCCAACGGCGGGTCCTTGAGCAGCAGCTCAGCCGCCTCTTTCGCGGGCTCTGAAAGCTTGAGCTCAGGGCGGTAGGCGGCCAGCAGCTGATCAAGCTCGGCCACGGTCTGCGGCGGTTCGACGACACCCAGCTTGGC
>JBKPNA010000492.1:0-11206 GCA_046765695.1 Actinomycetota bacterium
TGACCGGGGACGACGTGACGGAGTGCGTCGGCGGTGGTGACGAGCTGGTGGAGGCCGACCTGGTCAGCCGGTACGAGACGCTGTGCGATCCGCGGCTCAACCGGAACCAGTCCCTCGAGCTGGCCTTCCTGGTCGCCGATCGGCTGACGACCGGCAGGATCAAACGCCCCAATCCCATCCAGGCCTACAGCCCGGTGCCCTTCTAGCCCATCCGCTGGCGCCTCCGCCGAGGCTCACGCTGCACCGTTTAGGCGAGCCTTGCACCGTCTGCAGATGGTGCAGCGTCGGACGAAAGGGTGCAGCCTGAGATCCGGAACCAGATGCTGCCAAACTTGGGCTCCGTGATCGACTTGCGCTCCGACACGTTGACCCTGCCGACGGACGAGATGCGGGCGGCGATGGCCGCCGCCCCTGTCGGGGACGACGTGTACGGCGAGGACCCCACCATCAACGCCCTGGAGGAGCGGGTCGCCGACCTGCTCGGGCACGAGGCAGGCCTGTTCTGCGCCAGCGGCTCGCTGGCAAACCTGCTCGGTGTTCGGCTGCTGGTTGAGCCGGGCCAAGAGGTGGTCTGCGATGAGCAGGCTCACATCGCCCGTGCCGAGATGGGCGCCCATGCCGCGGTGCACGGGCTGACCATGCGGACGTACGGCTCGGTCCGCGGGCGGGTGGACATCGACGAGATCGCTGCGATCGTTGCACCGAACGCCGGGCCGCATCTGGTGTCGACCACAGCGGTGACCGTGGAGAACACCCACAACTTCGGCGGCGGCACCGTCCAGGACATCGCTCAGCTTTCCGCCGTCGCGGCCCTCTGCCAAGAGCACGGGCTGGGGTTCCATCTCGACGGAGCCCGGCTGTGGAACGCCCACGTGGCCAGCGGCGTGGCGCTGAGCGAGTACGGCCGGCTGTGCGACACGGTCAGCGTCAGCTTCTCCAAGGGCCTGGGCGCCCCGGTGGGATCGATGCTCGTCAGCAGCACCGAGCGCATCGCGCAGGCTCGGGTCTGGCGTAAGCGGCTGGGCGGTGGCATGCGGCAGGCCGGCATCCTCGCCGCTGGGGCCGCGTACGCGCTGGACCACCACCTGGAGCGGCTGGCTGACGACCATGCGGCGGCCCGGGCGTTCGCCGAGGCGGTGGCCGAGCGAGCACCCGATGCGGTCGAGGTCGGATCGGTGGAGACCAACATCGTGGTGCTCGACACCGGGACACGCACCGCGGCGACGGTGGCCGCGGCCGCGACGGAGCAGGGCGTGCGAGTCTCGGCCCTCGGTCCACGGATGATCCGGGCGGTCACCCACCTGGACGTCAGCACAGCGGACTGCGCGACGGCCGGCAAGCTGATCGGGGAACTGCTGGTCAGTTGAGGTGCCGGAGCACCGGCCAGAGCGTCTCCCAGGGCTCCTTCGGTCCCGCGCAGACGGCGATCGGCTGCCCCTCTTCCTCGTTGTCGATGTGGAAGCCGCTCTGCAGGTAGTCGACGGTCTGACAGGCGGCGAACTCACCGGCCACGCGGGACAGCTCGGCGCCGACAACCACGACAGTGCGCGTTCTGACCGGCGGACCCCCGAGATAGCCGAGGGCGTTGTGTCCACTGACCACCAAGACGTCCCGGTATCGGCTGTAGCGGGCAAGAGCGCCCGCCTCGCCGTAGTTGCTGGCCAGCACCACGACGTTCGGGTCCTGGGATTGGGTCTGTGCCGTCACGTGATCGATCTGCTGCACATAGCGCGGCCAGCCGATCTGCTCGGCCAGCCCGGTACTGATCGAGGGCAGGAAGGTCGCCGCCAGTACCCGCTCCGGCAGCACCGGCAGGTTGGCCGTCACGTTGACCAGACCATGCACGACAACGGCGGCGGTCAGCAACGCCATCCGCGCTCGGGTCTTCCGGGCGTATTCGGCTGCCGGCACGCAGCCCACCGCGTAGATCACGGTGACCAACCCGTACGGGTAGTGCACCTGCGATCCAGCGACCAGCGTCAGCCCGACCATGATCACCATCGCCGGGGCGAGCCAGCTGACGGGCCGCCACTCCGGGCGGCGCAACAGACCGGCGAAGCCGGCGACGCAGACGGGGAACAGCAACGGGCCGATCATCACCAGCAGCGTCGGCAGGGTCAGCAGACGGACGAAGTCGGCGTTCTCGGCCGAGAGCGCCCGGCCCATGCCGAGCTGTGACCAGCCGTGGGTCGCCTGCCAGACCAGGTTGGGCATCGCCGTCAGCACCGCCAGCCCGGCCGCGCCAAGGAACGCCCGACCTCGCAGCTCTTTCCGCGGCCCGACCAGCAGCAGCCCGCCAATGATCGAGATCACCAGCAGTATGACCAGCCACTTGTTGTAGGTGCTCAGCCCCACCAACAGGCCGGCCAGCAGCCACCAGTGCGACTCCCGGCGGAGCACCGCCCGAAGCACATAGAGGACGACCAGTGGCCAGACCACCAGGTCGACCGAGGCGGTCATCAGGATGTGACCCCAGTTCAACGTGAACGTGGCATACGCGTAGCCCCAAGCTGCCAGGGTCTGTGCCAGCCGACCGCCACCGACCTCACGGGTGATCAGCGTGACGACGACCACCGACCCGGCGGCCAGGATGGCCGCCGGCAGTCGCAGGGCCCACGGCTCGTCGGCCAGCAGCATGGTGGCCCGGGCCAGCAGCGGGGTGAGCGGGGGCTGGTCGATGTAGCCCCACGCTGGTGGCAGCATCCGGAAGTACAGCTCATCGCGGTGGTACCCGTAACGGTTCGCGAGCGGGAGCAGCACCGCGAGCAGGCTTCCGAGAGCGGCCAGCACCGGCCCCCACGGAACGGGCCGGCAAACGATCGCCTGCGCGCCCCCGCCGTCGAACCCGACCCGGTCAAGCGTCGCGACGGCCGAAGCGGCGCCATCTGTCGGGACCGCCTGGGTCATCGCCATGCGGGCATTGTGTCAACTCAACCGCGCTCTCACTGCCAACTCTGCTGCAGAGCAGGTCTCGAGTCGATGTCATAGCGTGTGGCCATGCTGATCACCCACCTCGGGCACTCCGCCGTGCTGGTCGAGACCGACAACGCCCGCATCTTGATCGACCCAGGCAACTTCTCCGACGCCTGGCATCGGCTGACCGACCTCGACGCGGTGCTGGTCACTCACCAGCATCCGGACCACCTCGACCCCCAGCAGCTGCCTTTGCTGCTGGCGGCCAATCCGGGCGCACGAGTGTTCGCCGAACCGTCGGTGCTCGAGCAGGTCGCGGCGGGCGACCTGCCCAGCCTGGGCGAATCAGCCGAGGCGCTGCCCGCCGACCGGCAGGAGGCCGTGGGCGATGTGCTGATCGATGCAGTGGGCGGTCAGCATGCGGTGATCCATCGCGACCTGCCACGGATCGGCAACGTCGGTTACGTGCTGCGGTCGGAGGGAGAACCGACGCTGTTCCATCCGGGCGACGCGCTGGACACCGTGCCACCGGGCGTGGACGTCCTGGCCGTACCGGCGTACGGGCCGTGGGCTGCGATGAAGGAGACCGTCGACTTCGTCCGCGCCGTGGGTGCGCTGGAGGGCTTTCCGATCCATGACGGTCTGCTCAACGAACGCGGCTTCGGGCTGGTGCTCCGGCGGGTCAACGAGATGACGGGCACCAGACTGGTCGACCTTCGCAGCGGCTCAGCGCACCAGTTCTGAGCGCCGCCTACCCGGCGCCGCGTCGGGCCGGAGTCTGGCGCGCCGGCGCACGCTCGACCAGGTACATGGCAGCCAGGATCGCCACGCCACCGGCCACCATCCGAAGTGTCAGTGACTCACCGCCGGCCGCCACGGCGAAGGCCGCCGCCCAGACCGGTTCCATCGCCATGATCACCGCGGCCCGCGACGGTTCTATGCGGCTCTGCGCGGCGGTCTGCAGCGTCATGGTCGCCGCCCCGGCGATCAGGCCGAGATAGCCCACGGCCAGCCAGTCCGCACCGCTGCCGGGCAGCTGAAGGCCGGGGCCGGACCCGGGCAGCACGGCGGCCACGGCACAGATCACCGTGATCACCACCATCTGCAGCAGGCTCAGGCTCAACACGGTCCCTGGGGTGCTGACCTGCCCCAGGGCGATGATGTGCAAGGCGTAGACGACGGCGGAGACGAGGGTGAGCAGCTCGCCGTAGCCGATGGCGAACCCGTGGAGCGACAACACGCCGAGACCGGCGGTGGCCAGCACCACTGCCGCCCAGGTCGTTGCGGTGATCCGCACCCTCAGCAGTAGGGCGGCGAGCAGCGGCGTCGCGATGACGTAGAGGCCGGTGATGAAGCCCGACACGCTGGCCGCCGTGTGCGCAAGCCCTGTGGTCTGCAGGATCTGGGCGGCGCCGTAGAGCAGGCCCAGACCGCAGCCTTGGCGGAGCAGTCTGGGGGTCAGTCGAAGGCGCGGACCCACGACGGCAGCAAGGGCCAGGCTGGCCAACCCGAACCGGACCGCGAGCAGGTCGGCCACCGGAATCCGGGTGACCAGGTCCTTGATCAGAAAGAAGGTGGAGCCCCAGATCGCTGTGACCACGAGTAGCGCCAGCACGGCCACGGGTTCGGCAACACGGGCGCGGTTCGGCATCGCGCCAGCGTAGGCGGACACCGGCTGGACCACCCCGAAGGTGGCGCCGTCAGACCACGTAGAGGGTGATGGTGGAGCCCTTCGGTGCCTGACTGCGGGCCCGCGGATTGGTGTACACGACGAACCCCAGGCCGAGGTGATTGACCGGGACGGGCAGCACCTTGGTGCGGAAGCCGGCCTCGGCCATCACCTGCTCGGCGGCGCGCACGCCCATCGAGCGCACGTTCGGCACCCGGACCAGGACCGGCCCGAGCGATGCGGTGAGGGTGATGGTGTCACCCCGGCTGCCCTGGCCGGCCGCGGGCGTCTGGCTGATGACCAGACCCTTGGCGACCTCATCGGAGTTCACCGTTGTGGTGACCACCCTGAACCCGCTCCGGCGCAGCGCCCGTACCGCCAGGGTGGTCCGCTTGCCGGCGTAGCTCCGGATGGGGATCGGCGCCGGGCCCTTCGAGAGCGCCACGTCGACGGCCGCGCCTCGGGGCAGGTTGGTGCCCGGTTTCGCCGACGCCTTCACGACCACACCCTCAGGAGCGGTCTCGCTGTACTGCTGGCCGACCTTGCCGAGGGACAGGTTGGCCGCTTGGAGCGCGGACTCGGCGGCCGATCGCGACAGGCCCACCACGGTCGGCATCGCGAAACGCTCGGGACCGCGGGACAGAACGGCCTCGATCCGGCCGCCCTTGACGATCTTGCTTCCCGCCCCGGGCTTGGTGTCGATCACCAGCCCTGGCTGGACGGTCTCGCTGAACCCGTCGGTGAAGCTGACCTGCAGACCGGCCCGGCCGGCCACCTGCTCGGCATCGGCCCTCGTCAGCATCGCGAGAGCGGGGGCGCCGACGAATCGGCCGGCGACCAGGTACCAGCCGGCCAACCCGGCCAGGGTGGCCAGCAGCAGCACCACGAGCAGGGCGATTCCACCGCGCCGGCGCCGGTGGGCCAGGCGCTCCCGTTGGGCGTTCAGACGCTCCATCGCGGGGGTCGGCAGGGAACGCTCGAGCGGTGCCGGCGGTGGCGCCTCGAGCACCGTGCGGACGGTGGCGGTCGGCGCAGCGACCAGCTGGGTCACCTCGTAGTCCGACCGGTCGCGCTTGCGGGCGGTGGTCAGATCCCGAACCAGCTTGGGGTCGTCCGTTACGCCCTCGCGCAGCGCGCTCTGCACCCGGCGTACTTCGGCGAGCAGCACGCGGGCGTCCGGCGGCCGGGCCGAGGCATTACGTGCTGTCGCCCGGACCACCAGCGCGTCGAGATACGGCGGGATCGGCCCGGCGTTCGGAAAGGTCGACGGCGCGGGGACATCGGAGTGGACGTGGGCGTACGCGACCTGGATCGGGGTGTCGCCGGTGTGCGGCTTCAGGCCGGTGAGCAGTTCGAACAGCACTACTCCGGTGCTGTAGACGTCCGAACGCGCGTCGGCCCGGCCCGACAGGACCAGTTCGGGCGGCACGTAGGACACGGTGCCGATCAGCACGCCCTGGGTCGCGGTCGAGGTCTGGGAGGAGATCGCCTTCGCCAGCCCGAAGTCGGCGACCTTGATCTGGCCGCGGTCGCTGATCAGCACGTTCTCCGGCTTCACGTCCCGGTGCACCAGCCCGGCGTCGTGGGCCGCTGCCAGGGCGGCCAGCACCGGCTCGATCACCTCCAGCGCCCGCAGCGGCGGCAACGGAGACTCGGCGTTGATCACGTCCCGCAGGGTGTAGCCCTGGATGTGCTCCATCACGATGTAGGGCCGGCTGCTGTGCCCCTCGATGATGTCCTGACCCTGGTCGAACACGGCCACCACGTTCGGGTGCGACAGCCGCGCCGCGGCCCTGGCTTCGCGGTCGAACTTGCGCGCGAACTCGGCGTCGTCACCCAGCCCGACGTGCATCACCTTCACCGCAACGGTGCGGGTGAGTCGGGTGTCGACCGCCCGGTAGACGGTTGCCATACCGCCCCGAGCCAGCCGCTCGGTGATCTGGTAGCGACCGTCGAGCAGCCGACCCACCAGCGGGTCGCCGACAGTCGTTGCAGTCACGCCTGCTCCAAACACGGTGGGGAAGCTGGCCGTGTTGGCCGTGGCGTCGAGTCTAAGAGTCTCCTCGTACGCCCCCGGCCACGGCACGCCGGGGCCGGGCGATGAATGCGCCACCCCGAAAGGATGCCCGAACTAAGGATCGAAACCGGAATCGCGTGACTTCGTACAGCGCGGCCGGATCAGCAGCGCGAGACGACAGAATCGCGTCGTCGAGCGTCGGCAAGGCCGAGCCGGGTTCGATCTGGACGACCGAGCGAGCACGACGCGCTTTTTGTCGGGTGAGGGAGGGAGGAAGATCGAAGCTCGGAGGCGAGGCCGGGCGCGAGACGACAGAATATGGATGTGACCGCTCTGATGGGGCTGGATGCCCGGCTCCGGCTGGCCAAGCTCTACCTGATCACCGACGCGCGGACCGAGCAGGGCGACCTCGCCGACTTCCTGGAAGCGGCGTTCGCCGGCGGAGTTGACATCGTCCGGATCAGGCATCAGGGCCTGTCGCCCGAGGCTGAGCTGGACGCGCTCGAGGTGGCCCGCAACGCGGCGATGCTGCGGCAGAACATCGTCTGCGTGGAGGGCTCGGCCGCCCTTGCCGGCCGGTTCCATGCCGACATGCTGCATCTCGGTCAGGCCGACGGCACGTCTGCGCCGGCTCGCGCGGAGCTGCACCGCTGGGCGATCCTCGGCCGGTCGACCCACAGCGCGGCTCAGATCGACGTGGCCATGGCCGACAAGGACGTCGACTACCTCACCGTCGGCCCGGTGCACCTGACCTCGCTGCAACCCGGCCATCCGCCGATCGGTCTGGAACCGCTCCGCCATGCCGCCCGGGTAGCACCGGTGTTCGACATCGCCGCGAAACCGTGGTTCGCCGTCGGTGGCATCGACCTCGGCACGATCGATGCGGTGATCGAGGTCGGAGCCCGTCGGGTGTGCGTGGCCAGCGCCATCACTCAGGCGGCCGACCCGCAGGATGCGGCCCAGCGGCTGCGCCGCCGGCTGCAACAGGCCTGGGACGCCGACCCGGCGACGGAGCGCTACACCATCGCCGCACTCGGCAGTACGGGACCGTCTCGCTGAGCCGGTGGCCGGCGGTGGCCCGACCGGCTACATGTCCCGGCGTACGGCGGCCTCGGCCAGCGAGATCAGACCGGCCCGTCCCTCGTCGGTGATGTCGGCGTCCTGCAGGGCTCGAACCGCCCGCTCGTACCCCTCGGTGATCATCGTCTCCACCGCCTCGCGCGCACCGGTCTCGACGATCACCCGCTGCAGGTCGGCGACGCCGTCCGGCGTGAGGTTCGGGTCGCCGAGCCGTTCCAGCAGCAGTTTCTGCCCGGCCTCGTCCGCGTGCGCGTACGCGTGGGCGATCAGGACCGTCCGCTTGCCCTCGCGCAGATCGTCACCGCTCGGCTTGCCGGTCAGCTGCGGGTCACCGAACACCCCGAGCAGATCGTCCCGGAACTGAAACGCCCGCCCCAGCGGAGACCCGTACGCGCCGAGCGCGTAGTACAGCTCGTCGTCACCGCCGCCCAGTGCGGCGCCGATCTGCGCCGGCCGTTGCACCGTGTAGCGGGCAGCCTTGTACTCCACCACCCGGCTCGCGTCGTCCAACGCCAGCTCGATGCTGGGGCGAACAGAGTCGATGGCCGGAGCGCGCTGCCGCAGCGGATGCGCCTGGGCGACGATGTCCAGGTACTGGCCGCAGGTCACCTCGGTGCGCATCGCCTCAACGATGGGTAGCGCCCGCTCCAGCGCAGTCCGGTCGAGCCCCGCCGCGTGCAGCATCTGGGCCGACCACATGACCAGCAGATCCCCGAGGATGATCGCGCCCGCCTTGCCGAAGGACTCCGAGTCACCCAACCAGCCGGCGTTGGCGTGCAGGGCCTCGAACTGGCGATGGGCCGCAGGCCGGCCGCGCCGCAGGTCGGAGGCGTCCATCACGTCGTCATGGATCAGTGCGCTGCCGTGCAGCACATCCAGGCTGGCGGCCGCGGTGAGCAGGCTCCGCAGCTCGATCTCGTCCGGCCGGCCGGCAGCGGCGACGTAGCCCCAGACGCAGAACGCGGGCCGCAGCCGCTTGCCGCCGCACATCAGTTGACTGGCCATCAGCTGCACCGGCACCAGCTCAGGGCCCATCGACTCCAGGACTGTCGCCTGCTCCGCCAGGAACGCCGTCAGCTCCGCCGAGATCGCCTCCCGGAAACTCTGCGAGAGCGGGTTCTGAGGATCGAGGACCGCCGCTGCCGTAGCGGCCGCTTGGCTGAGTACCACGTGCTGAGCCTACGGAGGGGTCAAGCCCTTTGCTTCACCCAGGGCGTGTCCACCAGATAAGACATCGTCACGCCCGCGGGGGTTCGAGGGGGTCGCCCCCCTCGCCGACAAAATAGGGTGTTCGCATGCCGGTGCGACCTGCGACCATCGCTGAGCTGCTGCAGTCCGGCCGGCGGCCTCTGTTCTCCTTCGAGTTCTTCCCACCGAAGGATGAGATCCAGCAGCGGCAGCTCTGGCAGGCGGTCCGCGAGCTGGAGGCGCTGGGCCCGGACTTCGTCTCGGTGACCTACGGGGCGAGCGGGTCGAACCGAGACCGCACGATCCGGGTGACCGAGGAGATCGCCCAGCACACGACCCTCCGCTCGATGGCCCACCTCACCTGCGCGAGCCAGAGCCGGGACCAGCTGCGCCGGGTGATCGGCTCGTACGCCGCGGCCGGCGTACGGCACGTGCTGGCGATCCGCGGTGACATGCCGGGCGGCCCCCGGGTGCCCTTCGAGGCCCATCCCGAGGGGCTGCGCAACGCGACCGAACTGGTGGCCATGGTTCGGGAGCTCGGCAACTTCTGCGTCGGCGTGGCCGCGTTTCCGGAGCCGCACCCCGAGCGGAACGACCATGAGCTGGACGCCCGGATCCTGGTCGACAAGGCCAACGCCGGGGCAAGCTTCGCCATCACCCAGCTGTTCTTCACTGCTGCGGACTACTTCGCGCTCGTCGACCGGGTTCGCGCTTTGGGCTGTGACCTGCCGATCATCCCGGGCATCATGCCGATCACCAACGTGCGGCAGGTTCAGCGGTTCGCCGAACTGTCGGGTGCCGCCCTGCCCGCATCGGTGACCGAACGGATCGACGCGGTCGCCGACGATGACGAACAGGTCCGCAAGGTCGGCATCGTGATCGCGACGGAGTTTTCCGAGCAGCTGCTGGCCGGAGGCGCGCCCGGACTGCACTTCTTTACCCAGAACCGTTCCCGGGCGACCCGAGAGATCTACGCCAACCTGCACCAGGAGCGGCGTCGAGCGTGACCAGCCGCTGGGTCGGCCGGGTCAGGGCAACGTAGAGCGCCCGTACGCCGCCGGGCGCGGTGGCCACGATCTCGTCGGGATCGACCACCAGCACAGCGTCGTACTCCAGACCCTTGGACTCGGTCGGGCCGATCACCCGCACCCGTCCCGAGGCCAGGGCGCCGGCGGCGGTCAGGCTCTCGGTCAGCATCGGCAGCAGCGCCTGTGGGCCGATCACCCCGACGGTGCCCTCGACCTCAGCCAGCAGCTGAGGCACCAACTCCACCGTGGAGGCCGCCAGGCCGTCGGGTCCAGCCACCAGCAGTCGCGGACCCACTCCGACAGCGCGGACCGCCTTCGGCCGATCGGCCTGCGGATAGGCCCGGCGCACCACCGTTGACGCCAGGTCGAAGACCTCGGCCGGACTGCGGTAGTTGGTGCTCATCCGGAACCGGCGGATCGGGGCAGTGCCGACCATCTGGGAGATGGCACGGTCCGCCTCCTCCGGGTCGGGCCAGGAGCTCTGCGCCGGATCGCCAACGATCGTCCAGCTGGCGGCCGGACCCCGGCGGCGCAGCATCCGCCACTGCATCGGGGAGACGTCCTGCGCCTCGTCGACCAGGATGTGCGCGTACGTGGCATGGGTCAGCTCGAACGGATCGGCCTCTCGGACCGCCTCGAGCCGGTCCGCCGTGGTGACCACCTCGGCGACGGCCACATCGGCATCCAGGAACAGGGAGGGTTCAGCCACTTCCGGTGGCGGGGGCGGGCCGAGGAGATGCACCAGCTCGTCCAGCAGCGCCCCGTCGGCGACGGTCCAGTCCGGCTCCTCGCCCAGCTCGGCATAGCTTGCGCTGACCAGGTCGCACTCGGCGTTGGACAACGTGCCTTGGGACAACCGCCGCAGCAGATCCCTGTCGACCAGCCGAGCGAGGGCTGCCGGGGCGCTCTCCGAGGGCCACCAGGCGGAGCAGAACTGCTCGAACGCAGCCGTGTCGGTCACCAGGTCGTCGAACTCATCTCTTTCCTGATCGAGGTCGGCGGGCCGGATCCGCCACAGCCCGGTCAGCAGGGCCCGCTCCGCGGCCGGTCTGCCGAGATTGACCTTGTGATGGCTCAGCACCTCCGACCGGATGTCGGCCAGCACGCGCTGCGGTAGCACGAGCACGTGACCCTTTACGGTGAGCCGCAGCTCGGTCGGCAGGTCGGGTGCCGGCTCGTAGGCCAGCCGGCGGAGGATCTTGGCCATCCGCAGGCTGCCCTTGACTGCTGCCGTCACTGGCGGGTCGACCCGGTCACCGGTGATCCGCACGCCGTCGGAGGCGACCGCCCCGATGGGGCGCAGGGTGACGG
>JBKPNA010000493.1:0-4904 GCA_046765695.1 Actinomycetota bacterium
GTTGCTCGTCACCATCGTCTCGGGCTCTGAGGCCGCGCTCCGAGTACGCGTATGGCGCGAGCTACGCAAGCTCGGCGCCGTCTATCTGCACGGCTCGGTCTGCCTATTGCCTGACCAGCCCGTCGTAGCCGCCACAGTGGATGCGCTGGTGCGGCGGGTGTGTGACGGCGGCGGCCGCGCCCGGGTGCTCCACGCTCAGCTACTCGACCCAACCGAGGAAGCCGCGATCATTGCCGAGCAGGTCGCCGACCGCGACCGGGAATATAGCGAGGTAATCGAGCGCACGGCCGCCTTCGTGGAGGAGATCGCGCTGGAGTCCAGCCGAGGAAACGCCACTTACACCGAGGTCGAGGAATCCGAGGCCGACGTCGAACGGTTCGAACGCTGGCTGGCCTCCATCTCCGCACGCGACTACTTCGACGCTACGGGCAGGGCCGGCGCCGAAGCCGCCGTCCAGCGCTGCCGCGACCTACTGGCCGACTTCCAACTCGCCGCGCTCGCCGCCGACACTGAATCTCCCGCAGAAACCGTCCCCCACAACAAGCTCCGCCTGGTGAGTGGGAAGGAATGAACCACCTCTGGTCAGTCATTCTTGGCGTCGCCGCAGGAGTGCTGCTGGCCTGGCTCGCACTGGTGATCGCTCTGCTACTCGCTCGACCTGGCGGAAGCGTGATCACCGAGTCATTGCGGCTGATGCCGGACCTGCTTCGCCTCGTCGCTCGGCTCTCCCGCGACAAAACGCTACCCCGAACGGTGCGCGTGCGACTCGGACTGCTGTTGGCCTATCTGGCCTTCCCGTTGGATGTGATCCCCGACGTGGTGCCGGTGCTCGGCTACGCAGACGACGCGATCGCGGTTCTGTGGGTCTTGCGCAGCGTCATCCGAGCGGCCGGTGAAGAGTCCATCCGCCGACACTGGCCAGGAACGCCCGCCGGCTGCGAAGCCGTACTCCGACTAGCCACGAGGAAAGCGGAGCGATCTCCACCTGAGACCCGCGACACACATCGCACTGAGACATCTGAAGCAGTGACGCCGCAGGAGCGACGACACGCGCCGATGGCCGGGCGTAGCCCCGGCGTTGATCAACACAAGAGGCGTACTCGACAGCCATGGTGAGCCGCCGGTGGTCGCGGTCCTGCCCTCCTTGACAGTTGCGCAGCGTAATCATTCGCCGCGACGCGGGCCTCGGCCCTGAGGAGGGACACGCGCTTCCGCTTGATCAAGAAGAGCGAGGCTCCTCCGTGTTCCGGCGCCGCGCCGGCACCCGATGTCTGAACATTTCCGGAAGGGGCAGTAGCAAGCCTGCCAGCGAAAGCACGATGAACACGATCTGATGAACATGGTCCTTGCCAGGGGGAAGTCCTCCGACCAGGTGCACGACCCAGAAGAACGGATAGAACCACATCGCCCACCACGCCCACGCCTCACCTCGACGAAACGGCATCATCGCGATCAAGCCGCCGAACAGGCCAAGACCGATGGATGCCAGCCCGTTCGCGCGGATCAACAGATTGTGGCCAGGAACAGACGGCAGCACGGTGATGATTCCGAAACCAAGGATTCCGACACTGACGACTACCAGGCAGACCGACGCAACGTGAATCAGCCGGCCCTCGGGTTGCACTCGGCGAACCTAGCGCGGAACCTCCGAGCCGCCACGGCCAGTTCCCTCATGACCTTGGAGCTTCTTCCACCTGGCAGGATCCACTGCCGCGCCCTGCCGAGGAGAGCCGCACCTGTTGGTGACGTCCGCCTTCGTAGGGCGGACAACCACTACGTTGTTTGCCTAGCCAGCGGAGCCTTGTCGCCCTAAACCGGCCGCGCGCACGGACTCACAGGCGCATGTCACCTGTGTGCGACGTGGCTGAGAGTTAGGAGGCGTCGCGCCTCGGAGGGAGTAGGTAGATGTCTAACGGGTCGCTTGGGCCGGCTGGCAGGGTTTCCAAGAGTTGGGGGATGTGGGGATCGGTGGAGTGTCCCTCGATCTCCACGCGCTGAATGCCTCGGTCGGCAAGGGTGCGTAGGGACGCTGCCAGAGTGGCTTGCAGCAGGCTGACGCCGAGCGGCTGGTCGCGGTTGGCCGTTTCGGCGACGATGAAGGTCCGGCCGTCCCAAACCTCAGGGCTGACGAAGCTGAAGGCCACGATTTGGCCATCGGCGTCTCTGCACAGGTAGGAGAGGGTGTCGTCGATCCCGCTGCGGTAGTCCTCCCACACAGTCGGGAGGGCGTCAGCTCGAGCGGAGCCCAACGGCTGGTGCGCCCAGCTGAAGTAGGCCGACCAGGCGGCCTGGACCTCTGCGGCCGGCACGTCGGTCATCCTGGTCGTCTCATACCCGTCGGGCAGGAGCTGAGCGGCAATCCACTGTTGTCCGGCAGCGCTGGTGGGATCGATGCTGGGCATGGGGCAGTGCAGGAGCACCGAACCACCGAGGTGCTCGGCGAAGGGGCGGCGGAGCGGCTGGCTGCTCATGACGCGGCCGACGATCGGCAGATGATGGTCAGCGACCTGCTGTACCGCGGTGAACAGCCGCGAGCCGATCCCGCGCCGCCGGAAGGCCGGGCTGACGCTCACCTCGCAGAAGTAGCAATCCGTTGCAGGGTTGAGAGCCAGAGTCGCGAACCCGACGGCCTGACCGTCGACAATCGCCACCTGGGTCCGTCGCCACCGAGGATCCTCGCTGTCGGGAGGCGGGCTTGGCAGCCCTTCCGCGATCTCCTCACCTGCCCGAAGCGGCCGGACCTGAACAGCAACCCCAGATTTCCTCGAGATATCCATATCCGAAGAATTACCGGTCAAGACGACAGAGGCAAGTGTTCGGAGGCTACTCCGCAGATATCAGCACGATTTCGTTGCGCGGATTTCCAAGATTCTGTTATCGCTTATTATACCGGTTCCTGGTCTCGTTTGCAGCCGTCAGGGACGCAATATCCTAGGTTTCTTTCATGGCCAGACGGGTGGGCGCCGAAGGCCGAAGGTCCGACGCTGCCTGATGAGCTGTTGGTCGTTCTGCTCCGCCTTCTGCGCCACCGCCAATCCATGGCGGGTCCTCGATCGCGAACGGGCAGTGCCGGCTGGACCCGCGGTCTTGCTGGGCGACACCGGGTTCGAACCAGTGACCTCTCCCGTGTCAGCGAAGTGGACCTGCCTCGTGTCCTCGAACTGAGGCGCAGATGCGTCCCGTGGACGTACACCGGTCATCGGCGGTTTCTGACCGCGGTTCGATCGCCGCTGGGCTAGCATGCAGACGACAACGGTCCCTTGGGACCGCAACTTGCTCGGGGGGGAAACTGACGCGATTCGTCGTACGACCGTAGGTGTGATCAAATGCTGAAGTTCCGGGCGCGTACTGTTATATGGTCGATTGCGGCGAGTCTCTCTGCGGCACAGTTGGCCCCTGGTATTTCTACTGCCGAGGCGGAAACACCCCTCCTCAAGACACCTGCCGCCGCTGTTTCAGGACATCGTGCTCCGCTCATCGTCATCGATCCTGGTCACAGCGGAAAATACATGCGGAGTCGAGAACCTGTTACCGGTCTCCGTGACATCACCTACCCGAATTATCCGGAAATCTATGAGACCTTCGACATCAGCATATGCGTCACCCGCGCACTCAGAGCGGACGGATACCGGGTGATCCTTACCAAGAAGCACGCGTTGGACAATGTGAGTCTTGCCACGCGAGCACACGTCGCCAACCAGAACAGAGCAGATCTCGCAATCAGCGTTCACAATGACCACGGCCAAAGAAGCAGATTTCAAGCAACCTACGACCAGCGCGGGCTGAAGGGCCGGAACGGCAAATACCATGCGATGTACCGCGGCCGCGGCGACCATCGAACCGTCTTCAGGCTGCCCCAGGTGGCAAAGAAGAGTCAACGCTATGCCCGCATCATCGCGACCAAGAGGTCGACCTCCCAGCGGCACAAGGTGGTTGTGACGGAGAACTCCTTCAACGGTCGGGCGCCGCTGGAACCCGGAAACCTCGCCATCGTTCAGCTCCTCGCCAGGGTGCCGTGGGTCTACAACGAGATGGGCGCAAGGTCCGGGTCGAGCGTCTACCAGGCCACGAGCATCAATAGCGAGGTCCAGTACGCCCGTGGGCTCCTGGCCGGCGTCGAAGCCGCCATTCCACCGCCGTCAGGTGCCGGTCAGCCGAGCGCAAAAACGTTATGGCTCCGCACCTGTTTGACCAATCGAGTCGAACCCAGCCCAGGCACCTACACACGCCCCCGCCGCTACCTGCCGTTCCGATTCGAATAGTTCGACAGCACTACCGCGCTCATAGGGAACTAATCGCAGCAGGTCTCTATTCGTGGCCTGCACGGCGGTCGCCATGCTCACCGGTCCTTAGAACGCTCTCATAGCCTCTCGGCGGTGACTGGGGTTCCGTGACGTCCAGGCGTCGTCGTGCTCGAAGTCCGCCGGGTTCTCAAACACCCGCTCCCCAGGCTCGGCCGCCGCCCGCAGGGTGACCGGTCGACCCAACCAGTCCGACAGCGCTCGGTCGTCATCGGCGCCGTGCCGTCCGGCAAGGTGATCGTCACCGCACCATCGTTGCAATAGGCCGCCGCCGCGAACAACAACTGCGGAATCCGTCGAGGGTCAGTCCGAGGCCGGTCTCGGTGTCGAACAGCGCGAACGCACGGTCACCGCGCAAGCCCTGCGGCTTCAGCCTCGGCCGCCTCGATCCGCTCACCTTGCATGGACTTGACCGGGAAGCGCCAGATCACCACGCTGGATCTCCAGGCCTTCGAGCCCAAGCCGCTGCACCAGCGGCGGTCAGCAGGCCGCCGATTATCGGCTGCACGGCACCGGCCGCCGGTTACATCAGGGCCGACGTCAGCCGGGCCAGATTGTCTAGCGCTCGGTGCCGCCGCGGCCGCCGCAGCCAGTCCTCCAGGC
>JBKPNA010000494.1:0-25185 GCA_046765695.1 Actinomycetota bacterium
GTACCCGGACGGGCTGAAGATCGCCACCAAAGCCGGGTTCACCCGGCCCGGTCCGCATCGCTGGACCACCGACGGCCGTCCCGAGCAGCTGCGGAAACGCGCCGAAGGCAGCCTGCGCAAGCTGCGGGTCGAGCAGTTGGACCTGCTGCAGCTGCACCGGATCGACCGCAAGGTGCCAGCCGCGGAGCAGTTCGGCGTGCTCGCCGACCTTCAGCGTGAGGGCAAAGTCGCGGCCCTCGGTCTGTCAGAGGTCAGCGTCGACCAGGTTGAGGAGGCCAGTGACTACTTCACCGTGGCCTCCGTGCAGAACCGCTACAACCTCACCGACACCAGGTCCGAGGACGTGCTCGATTATTGCGCCGAGCGTGGCATCGCGTTCCTGCCCTGGGCGCCGATCGCAGCCGGCGACCTGGCCGAGCCGGGCGGTCCCGTGGCCAACGCCGCCGAACGGTTGGGCGCCACGCCGTCCCAGGTTGCGCTGGCCTGGCTGCTGAAGCGTTCGCCCGTCATGGTGCCGATCCCAGGCACCGGGTCGGTGGCCCACCTGGAGGAGAACATGGCCGCCGCCGAGCTGGAGCTGGACGACGCCACGTACGCCGAGATCACCGAGGCCGCCGGAGGATGAGGCTACCTCGGTAACTGTCGACAGACGGCAGGAATCCGCCCCAGGTTTCCGTGTTGTGTGTCAACAGTTTTCGCGCACTCAGGTGGCTGGCTCGATCAGCTTTGACCCACTTGGCCGGGCCAGGTAGCCTTGACCCCTGTGTTCGGGCTTGCCCGACCCTTGTGCGCGCCCCGAATCTGACTGCGGTGGTGTGTACATCCCACCCACGCAGCAGAAAGAGACAACTAAGCGGTGCCCACCATAAACCAGCTGGTCCGCAAGGGCCGCGAGGACAAGATCAGCAAGACCAAGACGCCTGCGCTCAAGGGTTCGCCCCAGCGTCGGGGCGTGTGCACCCGGGTGTACACGACGACCCCGAAGAAGCCGAACTCGGCGCTGCGGAAGGTCGCGCGGGTCCGGCTGTCCTCTGGGGTTGAGGTCACCGCTTACATCCCGGGGATGGGTCACAACCTGCAGGAGCACTCCATGGTGCTGGTCCGCGGCGGCCGGGTGAAGGACCTCCCCGGCGTCCGCTACAAGATCATCCGCGGCTCGTTGGACACCCAGGGCGTGAAGAACCGCAAGCAGGCTCGCAGCCGCTACGGCGCCAAGAAGGAGAAGTAATGCCGCGCAAGGGCCCCGCGCCGAAGCGACCGCTGCCCGCCGATCCGGTCTACGGGTCGCCGCTGGTCAGCCAGCTCGTCAGCAAGATCCTGCTCGACGGGAAGAAAACGATCGCCCAAAGCATTGTGTATACGGCGATGGAGGGCACCCGGACCAAGACCGGGATCGACCCGGTGCAGACGCTTAAGCGGGCGCTGGACAACGTACGCCCCGCCCTGGAGGTGAAGAGCCGCCGGGTCGGTGGCGCCACGTACCAGGTGCCGGTGGAGGTCAAGCCGGCCCGGGCCACCACGCTGGCCATGCGCTGGCTGGTCAGCTTCGCCCGCCAGCGCCGCGAGAAGACGATGGCCGAGCGGCTGATGAACGAGATCCTCGACGCCTCCAACGGGCTCGGGGCCGCGGTCAAACGCCGGGAGGACACCCACAAGATGGCCGAGGCCAACAAGGCCTTCGCCCACTACCGCTGGTAACCCACCCTTTACCACCGATCTGTCAGAACCTCAGCACCACACCTGGTGCTCAGCGTCTGACAAGTCAGAGAGACGTAGAAACCACTCATGGCAGTCGACATCAAGACCGACCTGTCCAAGGTCCGCAACATCGGGATCATGGCCCACATCGACGCGGGCAAGACGACCACGACCGAGCGCATCCTGTTCTACACCGGCATCAACTACAAGATCGGTGAGGTGCACGAGGGCGCCGCCACCATGGACTGGATGGAGCAGGAGCAGGAGCGCGGCATCACCATCACGTCTGCCGCGACGACCTGTCACTGGAGAGACCACCAGATCAACATCATCGACACCCCGGGGCACGTGGACTTCACCGTCGAGGTGGAGCGCTCGCTGCGGGTGCTGGATGGCGCTGTGGCGGTGTTCGACGGCGTCGCAGGCGTGGAGCCGCAGAGCCAGACCGTCTGGCGCCAGGCGGACCGCTACCGGGTGCCCCGGATTTGCTTCGTCAACAAGCTGGACCGGACGGGTGCGAGCTTCGATTTCTGCGTCGGCACTATCAAGAGCCGGCTGAACGCCGTGCCCGCCGTGCTGCAGCTGCCGATCGGCTCCGAGGCCAACTTCATCGGAGTCATCGACCTGGTCGGGATGCGAGCGCTGACCTGGCACGGCGAGACCACCAAGGGCGAGGACTACACCGTGGAGGAGATCCCCGCCGACCTGGTGGACGCGGCCCGGCAGGCGCATCACGCGCTGATCGAGCAGGTCGCCGACTTCGACGAGGAGCTGCTGGAGGCGTACTTGCTGGACGAGGAGTCGATCACCCCGGAGCTGCTGCAGCGCGCCATCCGCAAGGGCGTGCTCTCCTCCAAGATCACCGCCGTGCTGTGCGGCAGCGCGTTCAAGAACAAGGGCGTGCAGCCGCTGCTGGACGCGGTCATCGCCTACCTGCCGTCTCCGCTCGACGTGCCCGCGATCGACGGCTTCAAGCCGGGCAACGAGTCGGTCAAGATCGAGCGGCAGCCGCGGGACGACGACCCGTTCGCGGCGTTGGCGTTCAAGGTCGCGGCCGACCCGCACCTGGGCCGGCTCACCTACATCCGGCTGTACTCCGGCAAGTTGGAGGCCGGCTCGACGGTGTTGAACGCCACCAAGGGCCGCAGGGAGCGGATCGGCAAGATCTACCAGATGCACGCCAACAAGCGGCAGGAGATCGCTTCGGTCGGAGCCGGTCAGATCGTCGCGGTGATGGGACTGAAGGACACCACCACCGGTGAGACCCTCTGCGACCCGACCCACCCGGTACAGCTGGAGTCGATGGACTTCCCGGCACCGGTGATCGAGCAGGCCATCGAGCCGAGGACCAAGTCCGACCAGGAGAAGCTGGGGATGGCCATCCAGCGGCTGGCCGAGGAGGACCCGACCTTCCGCGTCCACACCGACGACGAGACCGGGCAGACGATCATCGCCGGCATGGGCGAGTTGCACCTCGAGGTGCTGATCGACCGGATGAAGCGTGAGTTCCGGGTCGAGGCCAACATCGGCAAGCCGCAGGTGGCGTACCGGGAGACGCTGCGCCGTCCGGTGCAGAAGGTGGAGTACACCCACAAGAAGCAGTCGGGTGGCTCCGGGCAGTACGGCAAGGTCATCATCGACCTCGAGCCGTTGCCGGCGGGCTCGGGCTACGAGTTCGTCAACGGCATCACCGGCGGCCGGATCCCCAAGGAGTACATCCCTGCCGTCGACGAGGGCATCCAGGACGCCATGCAGTTCGGTGTGCTGGCCGGCTACCCGGTGGAGGACATCAAGGTGACCCTGGTCGACGGGGCCTACCACGACGTCGACTCCTCGGAGCTCGCCTTCAAGATCGCCGGTTCCATGGTGTTCAAGGAGGCTGCCCGGAAGGCGGATCCGGCCCTGCTGGAGCCGGTGATGGCAGTCGAGGTGATCACTCCTGAGAGCTACCTCGGCACCGTGATCGGCGACCTGAACGCCCGCCGGGGTCAGGTGCAGGCGATGAACGACCAGGCCGGCAACAAGCTCATCCAGGCCCTGGTGCCACTGTCGGAGATGTTCGGCTACGTCGGCGACCTGCGGTCCAAGACCTCCGGTCAGGCGAACTACTCGATGGAGTTCCACTCGTACGCCGAGACGCCCAAGAACATCGCCGAGGAGATCATTCGGAAGGCAAGGGGCGAGTAGTCTCATCCCGTTTGACGCGGGCAACCGCGTCTAGAACAATCAGGCCGGGTTGAAAGCCGGTCTGACCAAAATTCAGAACAATCCCGCAAGCGCAGATTTCCAGAAGGAGCCTCAGTGGCCAAGGCCAAGTTCGAGCGGACCAAGCCGCACGTCAACATCGGCACCATCGGGCATATCGACCACGGCAAGACCACGCTGACCGCGGCGATCACCAAGGTGCTGCACGACAAGTTCCCGGAGCTGAACGCCGTGTCCGCGTTCGAGCAGATCGACAAGGCGCCGGAGGAGCGCCAGCGCGGTATCACCATCTCGATCGCGCACGTCGAGTACCAGACCGAGAAGCGGCACTACGCCCATGTCGACTGCCCGGGTCACGCCGACTACATCAAGAACATGATCACCGGCGCCGCTCAGATGGACGGGGCGATCCTGGTGGTCGCGGCCACCGATGGCCCGATGCCGCAGACCCGCGAGCACGTGCTGCTGGCCCGGCAGGTCGGCGTGCCGGCCATCGTCGTCGCGCTCAACAAGTGCGACATGGTCGACGACGAGGAGATCCTCGAGCTGGTCGAGCTCGAGGTGCGCGAGCTGCTCAGCGAGTACGAGTTCCCCGGCGACGACGTACCGGTGGTGCGGGTTGCCGCCTTCCCGGCCATGAACGGCGATCCCAAGTGGAGCGACTCGATCATGGAGCTGATGGACGCGGTCGACGACTACATCCCGCAGCCGGTGCGCGAGATCGACAAGCCGTTCCTGATGCCGGTGGAGGACGTGTTCACCATCACCGGCCGCGGCACCGTGGTGACCGGCCGGATCGAGCGCGGCACCGTCAAGGTCAACGAGACGGTGGACATCATCGGCATCCACGACCGCAAGCAGACCACGACGGTGACCGGCGTGGAGATGTTCCGCAAGCTGCTCGACGAGGGCCAGGCGGGCGAGAACGTCGGCCTGCTGCTGCGCGGCACCAAGCGCGAAGACGTGGAGCGCGGCATGGTCGTGATCAAGCCGGGCACCACCACCCCGCACACCGACTTCGAGGCCCGGGTCTACATCCTGAGCAAGGAGGAGGGTGGCCGGCACACCCCGTTCTTCAACAACTACCGGCCGCAGTTCTACTTCCGGACCACCGACGTGACCGGCGTGGTGAACCTGCCGGAGGGCACGGACATGGTGATGCCGGGTGACAACACCGACATGAGCGTGCAGCTGATCCAGCCGATCGCCATGGAGGAGGAGCTGAAGTTCGCCATCCGCGAGGGCGGCCGTACGGTCGGCGCCGGTCGGGTGACCAAGATCCTCAAGTAACTCCTCACGAAACCGGTCACATACGACAGGTTTCCGGACTCCGGAACTGTCGTATGTGACCGGTTTCGTGTTGAAAAGGAGG
The DNA here is from genome assembly GCA_046765695.1 of Actinomycetota bacterium. Classification (GTDB taxonomy): domain Bacteria; phylum Actinomycetota; class Actinomycetes; order Propionibacteriales; family Propionibacteriaceae; genus Microlunatus. The sequence continues at coordinate 5,276 of JBKPNA010000494.1, forward strand.
CTCAGTCTGGGAGCAGCAGGGCGACCGGGTAGCGGCTCAGTACGTCGGCGACGGCGGTTCGCCCCGAGTACGCCGCCTCGGTCAGCGCATCGGTGACCCGGCCGGGCAGGTCGAGCTCCGTCGCGCCCCAGCCGCCGGCTCGTGCCAGGCCCACGGGCAGCCGGGTGGCCAGGGTGATCGCGCCGCCGCGGTCGAAGCCGATCAGATGATCCGCCTGCGGTCCGGCGGCCTCGACCCGGGTGTAGCCGCTGAACAGGTCCGGCCGATCCCGCCGGGCGAGCAGCGCCTGGTGGGTCACCCAGACCTTGGCCGCCCCGGACGCATCCACTGGGTACTGCGCCTGCTGCACGGCGGCCAGCAGCTCCCGGAGCGCCGCGAAGTCAACGGGCCGCCGGTTGTCCGGGTCGACCAGCGAGCTGTCCCACACCTCGGTGCCCTGATACACGTCAGGCACTCCCGGCATGGTGAGCTGGATCAGTTTCTGCCCCAGTGCATTGACCCAACCAGGCTCCGTAACCATCGCGTCGAGCTGGTCCCAGGAGGCGCGTAGCCGCGCGTCGTCGTACGCCAGGTCGACCGCCGCGTGGACCTTCGCCTCGAAGCGCGGGTCGGGTTCGGTCCACGTCGTTCCGTCGCTGGCCTCCCGCATGGCCTTCTCCGCGTACGCGTGCATTCGGTCCCGCTCGATCGGACCTGCCCCGACCAGGGTCTGGGCGAGGAAGTAGCCGAACGCCTGGTTCGGGACTTCGGTCGCCGCCAGGAAGTCGGTGGCGAACGACTCCCACATCTCACCGATCTCCGCCAGCACCGCCAGCCGCGCGCGTACGTCCTCCCCGCGCTTGGTGTCATGGGTGGACAGGCTCATCATCGACTCGGGCTGGTTGGCCTGCCGGCGAGTCTGCAAGGCGTGGAACTCGGCTAGCGGGATGCCGAACTGGTCCGGATCGCCGCCGACCTCGTTGAGGGCGATGAACCGGGCGTAGCGGTAGTAGGCGGTGTCCTCGACCCCTTTGGCCATGGTCGCACCGCTCAACTGCTGCATCCGCCGGGCGAGCTCGTCGCCCGCGTCGTGCAGTCGCGGGCTGAGCTCGTCGAGGGTGCCGGCGAGGTCCGGCCGACGCTGCGCGGCCGTGGCCAGGGCCCGGTCGAGCTGCTCGACGCCGTGCGGCAGGTAGGAGCGGTACACCTGGAACGCGACCGCGACCTCGGCCAGCGCCGCGCCGGCGCGAACCACGTCGGGCACCAGGGCGGCCATCCGCCGGACCTCGGCCGGCAGCAGCGTCTCGACGACCATCCGCTTGCCCTGCTCGACGTGCTCGGCGATCGACCGCGTGTCGCCGGTGAGCCGCTGGTAGAGGCCGGTGAACGCGTTCGCCTCTTCGGGGTCGACGAAGACCCCGTTGACCTCGCGCATCGCGTCGTACCCGGTGGTGCCGGCCACCGGCCAGTCCTTCGGCAGCTCCTCGCCGGCCTCGAGGATCTTCTCGACGGTGATCCAGGTCTCCGGGGCCATCTGCCGCAGCCGGTCCAGATACTGGCCTGGATCCACCAGGCCGTCGGGGTGGTCGATCCGCAGTCCGGCGATCCCGGCGTCGACCCAGGACCGGACGAGCGCATGGGTCGCCTGGAGCACTGCGGGATCCTCCACCCGCACTCCGGCCAGGGTGGTCACGGCGAAGAAGCGGCGGTAGTTCAGCTCAGAGTTGCCCCGGGAGTGATGCACCAGCTCGTAATGCTGTCGGACGTGCACCGCCGGCGGGTCGTCGCCCTCGGTCCAGGTGCCTGGTGCCAGTGGGAACCGGTGCTCGAAGTAGCGAAGCTCGCCATCGATGAGCTGCAGCGTTGCGTCGTCCCCCAGCACCGGGACCAGGATCCGGTCGCGGCTCCAGTCGATGTCGAACCAGTCCGCGTAGGCCGAGGCCCGCCCATGTTGCAGCACGTCCCACCACGCCGGGTTCTCGACCGGCACCGATATCCCGAGGTGGTTGGGCACCACGTCGACGACCACGCCCAGCCCAGCCTCGTGGGCGGCGTCGCGTAGCGCGCGGAAGCCTTCCTCACCGCCCCGGTCGTGGTCCACCCGGGTGACGTCCGTGGTGTCGTAGCCGTGGTCTGAGCCAACGGTGGACTGCAGGATGGGGGAGAGGTAGACGGCACCGGCGCCCAGCTCGGCAAGGTAGTCGACCAGATCAGCCGCGTCGTGGAGGGTGAAGTCCCGGTTGACCTGCAAACGGTATGTCGAGGAGGGCGCGGGCACAGCGGTCAGACTAGGACCACGAAACCGCTGCGCCGGGGGTCGGCCCCCGCGCCCAGCTGGCTGACGGCTGAGACGCCGCCGAAGTAGTGGTCCCGATGGTCCGCGACAGCCACCGGTCCCGTCGCCTCGATGGCGGCGACGACGTCTGGGGCGAATCCCGGCTCGAGCCGCACCAGATCCGGCAGGGCGTTCAGCCGTGGGGCGTCGATGGCGTGCTGAGGGTCCTGCCCGCGCAGCATCCGCAGCACGCACTGGACCAGCGCGGGACGGATGCGGCTCCCGCCAGCCGCGCCGGCGGCGACCACGAGCTCCCCATGATCGTCCAGTGCCACCAGTGGAGACATCATCGATCCCATGCGCTGCCCAGGGTGAACCTGCGCGCGGACCAGTTCCCCTTCTCCGATCATGGAGTTCAGGTGCACGCCGTAGCCGTCGACCCACACGCCTGAGCCAAGTCCCAGGCTCGTGGTGATGACGCAGCCGTCGCCCTGATGGTCGACGGCGACGATATTGGTCGTCTCGGCCCGCCGGTCGGGCGCCCGCAGGGCGTCGATCAACCCGAGCGCCGAGGCGGGGTCGGCGCAGGGGTCGCCGGGCATCCGTCGCGCCGCGGCGGCCATCGTCGGCAGCAGGCCGTCGAGGTCGTCGCCGCGGGCGTGCACGGTGAACCCGTCAACCCTTACCGATCGCGGTGTCGTCTCGATCACCCGGTAGGCATGCAGGTCCTCGATCGTCAACGCCCCGCCTTCGGCGACCGAGTCCACCAGGGCGTCGGCGTACGCGCCGCGGTAGAAGGCCTCCGGATCCTGCATCAGCAGCTCGTACGCCGCGTGATGATCGTGGTGCCGCAGCGGGTCACCGGCCTGCAGGTAGCCGCCGTCAGGCCGCCGGTAGACCTCCTCGCCGTCGCCGACCACCATGGCCGCGGCAACCCGCGGCAGCAGTCGGGCATGCATCTCGGGGAACGGCGTGCCGTACGACGCCCGCAGGCCGGGCTCGACCACCTCGGCCCACGGCAGCCGGCCCCATCGCCGCCACAGGTGGTGCGCGCCGGCGGGCGTGCCGGGCACAGCGACGGTGCCTGCCCCGATCTCGTACGGCATCTTCTGGCCGACGAAGATCACCTCGATCTCGGTCCCGGGGTGCGGCTGCTTGCCGCCCAGCCCGGGCACGCTGACGAAGAAGTCGACGCAGCGGACCTGGCCGGTCACCGCGTCGTACACGGTCGCGAATCCGCCGCCGCCGAGTCCGGTGAAGATCGTCTCCGCCGCACAGCTGACCAGCATCATGGCCACTGCCGCGTCGACGGCATTGCCGCCGCGACTCAGCACATCCGCGCCGGTCTCCGCCGTCGTGGGGTGGCCGGCAGCGACCCCCGCTCGGGCGGTCAATCCGACCCCCTGCTCACCCGACGGAGCCTAGTGCACCGGCCCGGACTAATACGGGCAGGAGCACCTCAAATCACGCCCCGCCGCAGCACGCGTCCGCCGCTTCGGCGTGGACTTCGCGTACTGATTCGCCGGAGCGATAACGTGTCCAGGTCGTACCGTCACTCGGGGTGAAGGAGATCCTGCAGTGAAGGTCCTGAAGATCCTCGGCGTTGTGTTCGGCGCCCTGCTGTTGCTCACCGGTATCGGACTGCTGGCCGGATCCGCGGTGACCAGCGCGAGCCAGGGAGCGTTCGACAAGGAACTGGCCAAGCAAGGGCTGGCGGGACCGGTCAAGGGAACGGTGACCTCCATCGACCAGGGCAGTGTCTTCACCGTCAACTACACGGACAAGCAGGGGGCCGCCCAGACGGGCACCGGGCCGGTCGCCAGCGGCACCAAGGTGCCGTCGGTCGGCGACGAAGTGAACGTGTACTATAACACGGCGAACCCCAGCCAGATCGTCATCCTCGACCTGCCGGCCGGGGGCGACATCAGCGGGATCTCGCGGGTGCTGCGGACGGCCGGCATCGTGTGTCTGATCCTCGGTGCCGTGCTGCTGCTGGCCGGCATCATCGGGCTCGTCAGCGGCAGGAAGGCCCGCCCGGCGGTGGCTGCCGATCAGCCAAATGCGCCGCAGCCGGTCCCGGCCGGTGCACCCGAGGCTGTCCCGGGTCAGCAGTACCAGCAGCAGGCTGGACTACCGGACTCCTCGGGCCAGCAGTTGCCGCGGCCCGAGCAGCAGTACCCGCCGACTGCCTGACCGCGCCGGCCAACCCTCGTTAGGGTCCGCGTTTGCCGCGTCAAGACGGCTCGTGGGTGTCCACTCAACGGTCTGGACACACGTTGCTCGTCTTGACGCGGCTAACGCCTGCCCCGAATCAAGCCCTCGACTTGATCCAGGGCACCGCGTCTGCCAGAATCGTCAGGTTGCTCCGACGGGGTCGCCGTGGCATGCCGAGCACCATCGAGGCTGCCGAACCGCGAGATCCCGACTGCTCGGTCTGAGCGGGCCACCGGCCCGCCGACGCCGGGCCACCTCCATTCTGCAGGGGATCTGGTGGTGTGGTGCGCCGAGGAGGGCCGACACGCCCGACCTCGGGGGTCGGAGGAACGCCAGGGAACGCTCCGGGTACGAACGCGGAAGAAGAGGGACGAAGGTGGCGGGACAGAAGATCCGCATCAGGCTCAAGGCCTACGACCACGAGGTCATCGACTCCTCGGCACGCAAGATCGTCGACACGGTGACCCGCACCGGGGCGCGGGTGGCCGGCCCTGTGCCGCTGCCCACGGAGAAGAACGTGTACTGCGTGATCCGCTCGCCGCACAAGTACAAGGACAGCCGCGAGCACTTCGAGATGCGCACCCACAAGCGCCTGATCGACATCATCGATCCCACCCCCAAGACCGTCGACTCTTTGATGCGCCTGGACCTGCCCGCGGGCGTTGACATCGAGATCAAGCTCTGAGGCGAGGACGCGATGGAGACAGATCGCAAGGTGAAGGGCCTGCTGGGCACCAAGCTCGGCATGACCCAGCTCTGGGACGCCAACAACCGCGTCGTCCCGGTGACGGTGGTGCAGGCCGGGCCGTGCGTCGTCACCCAGGTTCGTACGCCGTCGACCGACGGCTACTCGGCCGTCCAGCTGGGATTCGGCGCCGTCAAGGCCAAGCAGCTGACCAAGCCGAGCGCGGGTCACTTCGACAAGGCCGGGGTGACGCCGCGCAAGCATCTGGTGGAGATCCGCACCAACGACGCCAGTGAGTACACCCTCGGTCAGGAGCTGACCGCAGACGTCTTCGCGGCCAACGAGGTGCTGGACGTCACCGGAGTGAGCAAGGGCAAGGGCACGGCCGGTGTGATGAAGCGGCACGGCTTCGGCGGCTTGCGGGCCAGCCACGGCGTACACCGCAAGCACCGGTCGCCGGGTTCGATCGGCGGTTGCGCGACCCCCGGCAAGGTGTTCAAGGGACTGCGGATGGCCGGCCGGATGGGTGTGGAGCGGGTCACCGTGCAGAACCTGACCGTGCACGCGGTGGACGCCGAGCGCGGCCTGATCCTGATCAAGGGCGCCATCCCGGGCGCGAAGGGCGGCCTGGTCGTGTTGCGCAGCGCGGCGAAGAAGGGAGATGCGGCATGAGCACCGTCGACGTCCTCGATGCGCAGGGCAGCAAGACCGGCACGGCCGAGCTGCCCGCAGAGCTGTTCGAGGTGACCGCGAACATCCCGCTGATCCATCAGGTCGTGGTGGCCCAGCTGGCAGCCGCCCGGCAGGGCACCCACGCAACCAAGGGCCGCGGCGACGTACGCGGGGGCGGTGCGAAGCCCTACCGGCAGAAGGGCACGGGCCGGGCCCGCCAGGGTTCGCGGCGGGCACCGCAGTTCATCGGCGGCGGCACCGTGCACGGCCCGCAGCCGCACGGCTACGCGCAGCGGACGCCCAAGAAGATGATCGCGGCGGCGCTCCGGGGCGCGTTGTCCGACCGAGCCCGCGAGGGCCGGGTGCTCGTGGTCAGCGAGCTGGTGACCAGCGAAGTTCCCTCGACCAAGACCGCACTGGCCGCAGTGCGGGCCGCGGCCAGCAGCGACAAGGTGCTCGTGGTGCTGGATCGCAGTGAGGACCTGGCCTGGCTGAGTCTGCGCAACGTCGTGAGCGTGCACGCCATCGCCGTCGACCAGCTCAACGCGTACGACGTGCTGGTCAACGACGAGGTGCTGTTCACCGAGGCCGCGCTGGCGGCGTACGTGAGCCGATCGAGCGCCGCGGGAGCCGCGGCACCCGCTACCGAGCCGCCGGCCGATGTCGCCACCGAGGCGCCCGAGCCTGAGCAGGAGGACGAGAACGTGAGCGAGCCTGCGAGCTCACCATCGAGCACAGCAGCACCGCGAACGCGGCCGACGAGCGTTAGCGAGGAGGGCTCGTGAGCAGCGTGAAGATCCACGACCACCGCGACATCCTGCTCGCCCCCGTGGTGAGCGAGAAGAGCTACGGGCTGCTGGATGAGAACAAGTACACCTTCCTCGTCGCACCGCACGCCAACAAGACCGAGATCAAGATCGCCGTGGAGACGGTGTTCAAGGTCACCGTCACTGGGGTCAACACGCTGAACCGGTCCGGCAAGAAGCGGCGCACCCGATACGGCTACGGTCAACGGCCCGACACCAAGCGGGCGATCGTGACCGTTGCCGACGGCCAGCGCATCGACATCTTCTCGGCACCGGCCAGCTGAGCGAAGACGACAAGGAACCAACGAGCATGCCAATCCGCAAGTACAAGCCGACCACCCCCGGCCGGCGTGGCGCGTCCGTGGCCGACTTCGCCGAGCTGACCCGGTCGACCCCGGAGAAGTCGCTGCTGGTGCCCAGCCCGAAGACCGGCGGCCGCAACAACAGCGGGCGGATCACCACCCGGCACATCGGCGGCGGACACAAGCAGGCGTACCGGCTGATCGACTTCAAGCGCTACGACAAGGACGGCGTGCCGGCGAAGGTCGCCCATATCGAGTACGACCCCAACCGGACGGCCCGGATCGCGCTGCTGCACTTCGCGGACGGGGAGAAGCGCTACATCATCGCCCCGGTGGGACTCGGTCAGGGTAGCCAGGTCGAGGCCGGTGAGGGTGCCGACATCAAGCCGGGCAACAACCTGCCGCTGCGCAACATCCCGGTCGGCACCACGGTCCACGCCGTCGAGCTGCGGCCCGGCGGGGGTGCCAAGCTGGGCCGGTCGGCGGGCGCCGCCATCCAGCTGGTCGCCCGGGAGGGCAAGAACGCAACGCTGCGAATGCCGTCGGGTGAGATGCGGATGGTCGACATCCGGTGCCGGGCCACCGTTGGCGAGGTCAGCAACGCCGAGCAGTCCAACATCGCCCTCGGCAAGGCAGGCCGTAATCGCTGGAAGGGTCGCCGCCCGACCGTACGCGGTGTTGCGATGAACCCGATCGACCACCCGCACGGTGGTGGCGAGGGCAAGACCTCGGGTGGTCGCCATCCGGTGTCGCCGTGGGGCCAGCCGGAGGGCCGGACCCGGGACAAGAACAAGCCGAGCAGCCGGATGATCGTCCGTCGCCGCAGAACCGGCAAGAAGCGCTGAGCAGGAGCGAACCGACATGCCACGCAGTCTGAAGAAGGGTCCGTTCGTCGACGACCATCTGGCCAAGAAGGTCGAGCTGCAGAACACCCGGGGAACCAAGAACGTGATCAAGACCTGGTCGCGGCGGTCGATGATCGTGCCCGACATGATCGGGCACACCATCGCGGTGCATGACGGCCGCAAGCATGTGCCCGTCTTCGTGACCGACGCGATGGTCGGGCACAAGCTCGGCGAGTTCGCGCCCACGCGGACTTTTAGAGGCCATGTCAAGGACGACCGGAAGTCGCGTCGGCGTTGAGCGCCGCGTCAACCATGAGAAGGAATGACAGATGAGCAAGGACACACGCCCCAACCGCCGCCAGGCGCTGCTGGGCGACCGTCCCGGTTCGTACGCGATCGCGCGCCAGGTCCGGATCTCACCGACCAAGGTCCGCCGAGTGGTCGACCTGGTCCGCGGGATGGACGTGACCGACGCCTTGAGCACGCTCCAGTTCACCCCTCAGGCGGCCAGTGAGCCGGTCTCCAAGGTGATCGCCAGCGCCGCCTCCAACGCCGAGCAGACGGCCAACCTGCGCCGTGCCGACCTCTTCGTGTCCCAGGCGTTCGTCGACGACGGCGTCACCATGCGCCGGATCCGGCCGCGGGCCAAGGGCAGCGCCAGCCGGATCCTGAAGCGGTCCAGCCACATCACCGTCGTCGTCGAGCCCCGCGCCGCCCAGTCGGCGCCCCGATCAAAGCCGCGTCAGGAGAGCTGAGCATGGGCCAGAAGATCAACCCGCACGGGTTCCGCCTCGGCATCACCACCGATCACAAGAGCCGGTGGTACGCCGACAAGCTGTACTCCGGCTACATCGGCGAGGACGTCAAGATCCGCCGGCTGCTGACCAAGGGCCTGGAGCGCGCCGGGATCTCCTCGGTGGAGATCGAGCGCACCCGGGACCGGGTCCGCGTCGACATCTACACCGCCCGGCCGGGCATCGTCATCGGCCGCAACGGGGCCGAGGCCGAACGGGTCCGCAGCGACCTGGAGAAGCTCACCGGGAAGCAGGTGCAGCTCAACATCCTCGAGGTGAAGAACCCTGAGACCGACGCGCAGCTGGTCGCCCAGGGTGTGGCCGAGCAGCTCGCGTCCCGGGTGCAGTTCCGGCGGGCCATGCGCAAGGCGCAGCAGAGCGCGATGCGCGGCGGCGCGGTCGGCATCCGGATCCAGTGCTCGGGCCGCCTCGGCGGCGCGGAGATGAGCCGGTCGGAGTTCTACCGCGAGGGAAGGGTGCCGCTGCACACCCTCCGCGCCGACGTCGACTACGGCTTCCACGAGGCTAAGACCACCTTCGGCCGGATCGGCGTCAAGGTCTGGGTCTACAAGGGCGACGTGTCCGGCACGCGTACCGAGCGGGCGGCCCAGAAGGCGGCCCGCAATGCCACCGGTGGGCGGACCCGGCCGGGGCGTACCGACCGGCCCGGCCGCGGTGACCGTCCGGCGCGTGGCGACCGGCCGGAGCGTGGTGACCGGCCGGAGCGTGGCGATCGGCCGGAGCGTGGCGGTGCCCGGCGTAGGGAAGATGCCGTCGAGTCCACTCCCGTGGCGACGACGGTCGGCGCCGAGGTGCAAGGACAGGAGGGCTGAGAAACGATGCTCATTCCCCGCAAGGTGAAGTTCCGCAAGCAGCACCATCCGAAACGGACCGGGCCGGCCAAGGGCGGCACCAAGCTGGCCTTCGGCGACTACGGCATCCAGTCGATGGAGTCCGCGTATCTGACCAACCGGCAGATCGAGTCGGCCCGTATCGCCATGACCCGGCACATCAAGCGTGGCGGCAAGGTGTGGATCAACGTCTACCCCGATCGCCCGCTGACCAAGAAGCCTGCGGAGACCCGGATGGGTTCGGGCAAGGGCTCGCCGGAGTGGTGGATCGCCAACGTGAAGCCGGGCCGGGTGCTGTTCGAGCTGTCGGGTGTGAACGAGGAAGTGGCCCGGGAGGCGATGCGGCTCGCCATTCACAAGCTGCCGATGAAGGCCCGGTTCATCAAGCGTGAGGCGGGTGAGCTCTGATGGCCAAAGCCACCACCGCCGCCGAGCTGCGCGGGCTGAGCCGCGCCGAGCTGAACGCCAAGGTCGTAGAGCTGAAGGAGGAGCTGTTTACGCTCCGCTTCTCCGCGGCCACGGGTCAGCTGGAGTCGCATGGCCGGCTGCGCGCCGTGCGCAAGGACATCGCGCGGATCTACACGGTGCTGACCGAGCGTGACCTCGGCATCGTGGAGGACCCTGACGTGGAAGAGGTTAAGTCATGAGTGAGGTCGTTCCCGAGACCCCGGCGGCCGAGCGCGGCCCGCGCAAGGTCCGCGAGGGCTACGTGGTCAGCGACAAGATGGACAAGACAGTCGTCGTCGCCGTGGAGGACCGGGTCAAGCACCGGCTCTACGGCAAGGTGCTCCGGCAGACCACCCGGATGAAGGCGCACGACGAGGACAACAGCGCCGGCGTCGGCGACCGGGTACGCATCATGGAGACCCGCCCGATCAGCGCCACCAAGCGCTGGCGGCTGGTCGAGATCGTGGAGAAGGCAAAGTGATCCAGCAGGAGTCGCGGCTGAAGGTCGCCGACAACACCGGAGCCAAGGAGATCTTGTGCATCCGGGTGCTCGGCGGTTCCGGTCGCCGGTACGCCGGCATCGGCGACGTCATCGTGGCCACCGTCAAGGACGCCATCCCGGGCGGGAACGTCAAGAAGGGCGAGGTCGTCAAGGCCGTGGTCGTGCGCACCGCCAAGGAGCGGCGGCGCGGTGACGGCTCCTACATCAAGTTCGACGAGAACGCCGCCGTGATCCTACGACCCGACGGCGAACCACGCGGCACGCGCATCTTCGGTCCGGTCGGCCGTGAGCTTCGCGAGAAGCGCTTCATGCGCATCATCTCTCTCGCACCCGAGGTGATCTGAACCCATGACAACAAGGAACACGTTGCACGTCCGCAAGGGTGACCGGGTCAAGGTCATCGCGGGCAAGGACCGAGGTCTCGTCGGCGAGGTGATCGCGGTCGATCCCGGGCACAGCCGGGTGACCGTGGCCGGGGTGAACATCGTGAAGCGGCACGTCAAGGACACCGCGAACCAGCCGCAGAGCCGGCAGGTCAACAAGGGCGGGATCATCACGTCCGAGGCACCGATTCATGTCTCCAACGTCCAGCTCGTCGTGAAGAACGACAAGGGCGAGGAAGTGCTGACCCGGGTCGGCTACGAGCGGGTCGAGGTCACCAAACGCCGTCCGGACGGCTCGGAGTACAAGTCGACCCGCAGCGTACGCATCGCCCGCGCGACCGGAGAGGAGATCTGAGCATGACCGCCACCACGACAGAGCGGATCGTGCCGCGGCTGAAGCAGCGCTACCGCGACGAGATCGTCCCGGCCCTGCAGCGCGAGTTCGAGATTCGCAACGTGATGCAGATCCCCAATCTGACCAAGATCGTGGTCAATATGGGCATCGGTGAGGCGGCGCGCGACTCCAAGCTGATCGACGGCGCGGTGCGCGACCTGGCCACCATCACCGGTCAGAAGCCGGTGGTCACCAGGGCCCGCCGGTCCATCGCGCAGTTCAAGCTGCGCGAGGGCATGCCGATCGGCGCTCACGTCACCCTGCGGGGAGACCGGATGTGGGAGTTCGCCGACCGGCTGTTGACTCTGGCCCTGCCGCGCATCCGTGACTTCCGTGGGCTGTCGCCCAAGCAGTTCGACGGCCACGGCAACTACACGTTCGGACTCAACGAGCAGGTGATGTTCCACGAGATCAACCAGGACAGGATCGACCGCGTCCGCGGCATGGACATCACGTTCGTGACCACGGCCACGACCGACGACCAGGGCCGGGCGCTGCTCCGCCACCTCGGCTTCCCGTTCCGGACCAACTGAAGGATTGAAAGAGATGGCGAAGACAGCGCTCAAGGTCAAGCAGGCCCGGAAGCCGAAGTTCGGCGTACGCGCCTATACCAGGTGCCAGAAATGTGGCCGGCCCAAGGCGGTCTACCGCAAGTTCGGCCTGTGCCGGATCTGCATCCGGGAGATGGCTCACAAGGGCGAGCTCCCCGGCATCTTGAAGTCCTCCTGGTGAAAAGGAAGCAACCCAACCCATGACGATGACAGACCCGATCGCGGACATGCTGACCCGCGTCCGGAACGCCAACCAGGCCTACCACGACACCACCACGATGCCGCACAGCAAGATCAAGGTCGGGATCGCGGAGATCCTGGTCAACGAGGGCTACATCGCCTCGTACACGGTGAACGAGCCGGCCGAGGGTGAGGTCGGCAAGACCTTGTCGATCACCCTGAAGTACGGGCAGAACCGAGAGCGGTCGATCGCCGGGGTGCGGCGGATCTCCAAGCCGGGTCTGCGGGTCTACGCGAAGTCCAACGGCCTGCCCAAGGTGCTGGGTGGACTCGGCATCGCGATCATCTCGACCTCGCAGGGCCTGCTCACCGACAAGCAGGCGCATACCAACGGCGTGGGCGGCGAAGTCGTCGCCTACGTGTGGTGACGAGCAAGAGCAGGAAAGGTAGACAGACATGTCACGCATTGGCCGGCTCCCGGTCCCGGTGCCGTCCGGGGTCGAGGTGACGCTCGACGGCCAGCAGATCTCGGTCAGCGGGCCTCGGGGGACGCTGCGGCACCGTGTTGCCGAGCCGATCCGGATCCTCCGCGCCGACAACGGCGAGCTGCAGGTCACCCGGCCCGACGACGAGCGAACCAGCAAGTCGCTGCACGGCCTGACCCGGACCCTGGTGGCCAACATGGTCACCGGGGTCACCACCGGCTACGAGAAGCGGCTGGAGATCGTCGGCGTCGGCTACCGCGTGGTGGCCAAGGGCCCGACCGAGCTGGAGTTCGCGCTCGGGTTCTCCCACCCCGTCTCGGTGAAGGCGCCCGAGGGCGTCACCTTCAACGTCGAGGCGCCGACCCGCTTCGTGGTGCAGGGCATCGACAAGCAGCAGGTTGGTGAGGTCGCGGCGAACATCCGGAAGCTGCGCAAGCCCGAGCCGTACAAGGGCAAGGGCGTGCGGTACGCGGGCGAGCGAGTTCGCCGCAAGGTCGGAAAGGCTGGTAAGTAATGGGTGTCTCCCTCGCGCCGCACAAGGGCACCGCGGCCAAGTCGCGAGCCCGGATGCGCCGCCAGCTGCGCGGTCGGAAGAAGATCTTCGGGGTGCCCGAGCGACCCCGGTTGGTGGTCACCCGGTCGACCCGGCACATCTCGGCCCAGGTGATCGACGACGTGGCCGGGCGTACGCTCGCGTACGCCTCCAGCATGGAGCCCACGCTGCGTACGACTTCGGGCGACAAGTCGGACAAGGCCAAGCAGGTCGGCGAGCTGGTGGCCGAGCGGGCGAAGGCTGCGGGCGTCGCTCAGGTCGTCTTCGACCGGGCCGGCCGCAAGTACCACGGACGAATCGCGGCGCTGGCAGACGGCGCCCGCGAGGCGGGCCTTGGGTTCTGACATGACTATGACTGGTCCGGGGCTGCAAGCACCTCGAACGAGAGACGGAAGGTAAGCGATATGGCTGGAACCCAGCGCCGCGGTGGCGCGACTGGGGAGCGTCGCGGCCGTGACGGCGATCGTCGTGGCGGCGGGCAGACTCAGGACAAGAGCAACTACATCGAGCGCGTGGTGGCGATCAACCGGGTCGCGAAGGTCGTGAAGGGCGGACGCCGGTTCAGCTTCACCGCGCTGGTCGTGGTCGGCGACGGCGACGGCACGGTCGGCGTCGGCTACGGCAAGGCCAAGGAGGTGCCGGCGGCGATCGCGAAAGGCGTCGAGGAGGCGAAGAAGCATTTCTTCTCCGTGCCGCGGATCCAGGGCACCATCCCGCACCCGGTGCAGGGCGAGAAGGCGGCCGGTGTGGTGCTGCTGCGCCCTGCCTCACCGGGTACCGGCGTCATCGCCGGAGGCTCCGCCCGCGCGGTGCTGGAGTGCGCCGGCGTCCACGACGTCCTGGCCAAGTCCCTCGGCTCGGCCAACGCGATCAACGTGGTGCATGCCACAGTGGCGGCGCTGCAGAGCCTGGAGCAGCCGGAGGCGGTGGCCAAGCGTCGCGGCAAGGCGATCGAGGACGTCACCCCGGCCGCCATCCTGCGCGCCCGGCAGACAGTGGGTGCGTCGTGACCTCGCTTCGGGTGCGCCAGGTGCGCAGCGGCGTAGGTGGCAGGCAGAACCAGCGGGACACGCTGCGGAGCTTGGGACTGAAGCGGGTCGGTGACGAGTCGCTCCGCGAGGACCGCCCCGAGGTACGCGGCATGATCAAGACGGTGGCCCATCTGGTGACCGTCGAGGAGGTCGAGACGACATGACGTTGCGGGTTCATCACCTGCGGCCGGCGCCGGGGGCCAAGACGGCCAAGCGGCGGGTGGCGCGAGGTGAGGGCGGCAAGGGCGGCAAGACCGCCGGCCGGGGCACCAAGGGCTCCGGGGCGCGGCACACCGTGCCGCAGAACTTCGAGGGCGGCCAGATGCCGCTGCACATGCGGGTGCCGAAACTGCGTGGGTTCAAGAACCCGTTCCGGACGGAGTACCAGGTCGTGAACCTCTCCCGGCTGGGCGAGCTGTTCCCCGAGGGCGGATCGGTCGACGTGGATGATCTGGTCGCGGCCGGTGCCGTACGCGCCGGGCAGCCGGTGAAGATCCTCGGCAACGGGGAGATCTCAGTCGCCGTGACGGTGACTGCCGACGCCTTCTCGGCCTCGGCCAAGGAGAAGATCGCCGCCGCCGGCGGCAGCACCACCGAACGCTGAGGTCCAGCGGGCAGTTTTTGTGTTGCGCCCTCTTCTCGCATTTGCGGCATCTGGAAAGGCCGCAAAGGGAGGAAGAGGGCGCAGACTCGTGTGAAGGCTTCCGGTTGGGCGGACACTCGATCTGCTTGACTGATCAGCCCCTGCCCGCGGAGGAACCCACCCGTGCCTGATGACAGCGCCTCGATCCTGCCGAGGCTCGACCGACTGCGCCGCGACCACATCCGACCTGCGCTGTACCGGGCCGGCCAGCCGGTGGAGATCACGGCCTGGACCGCGCCCGGCGAGCCTGTCCCCTTCACCGAGGCCCGTGACCAGGCCTACGAGCCGTTCGCGCTGGGTGACCCGTGGGGCCGGCCATGGGGCACCACCTGGTTCCATGTCACCGGCGAGGTGCCGGCAGGGTGGTCCGACCAACCCGGGACGACCGCCGAGCTGGTGGTCGACCTCGGCTTCGGCGGCGGCCACGCCGGGTTCACCGCCGAGGGGCTGGCGTACGCGCCGGACGGCACCATTCTCAAGGGCATCGCGCCGCGTAACTCCTACGTCCCGCTGGCCGGTCCAGGTCCGGTCGACCTCTACCTGGAGGCGGCCGCCAACCCCGACATCGGCGACGACTGGACCTTTGCACCGACCAACCTGGGC
This sequence comes from Actinomycetota bacterium, assembly GCA_046765695.1. Lineage (GTDB taxonomy): Bacteria > Actinomycetota > Actinomycetes > Propionibacteriales > Propionibacteriaceae > Microlunatus. The sequence continues at coordinate 20,471 of JBKPNA010000494.1, forward strand.
GACCCCGCCACGGCCGGCAGCAATCCGCTCTACCGGCTGCGGCGACTCGAGCTGGGCCTGCTCGACCGCTGCATCTGGGACCTCGAGCAGGACCTGTCCACGCTGGTCGGCCTGGTCAATGAGCTGAGTGGTGCCTCGGTCCGCCGGGCCCAGATCCTCCGCGCCCTTGACCGCGCCATCGACGCCGTCGACCCGGAGGACGTGGCGGGTACCGCCTCGGCTGCCCGGGACGCCCTCGCGAAGGTGCTTGCCCAGTCGGCGGCGGCGAGCGCCCACCGGATCCACGCGGTCGGCCATGCCCACATCGACTCGGCCTGGCTGTGGCCGACCCGAGAGACGGTCCGCAAAGTGGCCCGGACCTTTGCCAACGTCTGTCAGCTGATCGAGTCGAGCGACGAGTTCGTGTTCGCCGCCTCCTCGGCCCAGCAGTACGCCTGGCTCCGGGAGGCCTATCCCGATCTCTTTGCGCGAGTGGCCCGACACGTCGCGACCGGAAGGTTCGTGCCGGTGGGTGGCATGTGGGTGGAGTCCGACACGAACATGCCGGGCGGTGAGGCACTGGCCCGCCAGTTCGTGTTGGGCAAGCAGTTCTTCCTCGACGAGTTCGGGCTGGACACCGAGGAGGTCTGGCTGCCGGACTCCTTCGGCTACTCTGCGGCGCTGCCGCAGATCATCGCGGCATCGGGCTCGCGCTGGTTCCTGACTCAGAAGATGTCGTGGAACCAGACGAATGTGATGCCCCACCACACCTTCTGGTGGGAGGGCATCGACGGCACCCGGATCTTCACCCACTTCCCGCCCGTCGACACCTACAACTCCGATCTGAGCGGCGGGGATCTAGCCCGCGCCGAGCGGCAGTACGCGAGCGCCGACGCCGGGACCACCTCGCTGGTGCCATTCGGCTACGGGGACGGCGGCGGCGGCCCGACCCGGGAAATGCTGGCAGCCGCGGCACGGACCCGGAGCCTGGACGGCTCGCCGACCGTCACGCTGTCCAGCCCAGGCGCATTCTTCACCGACGCCGAAGCCGACCACCCCCAGGCGCCGGTCTGGTCCGGCGAGCTGTACCTGGAGTTCCACCGCGGCACCTACACCTCCCAGGCCGGAACCAAGCAGGGCAACCGGCGCAGCGAGCACCTGCTGCGCGAGGCGGAGCTGTGGGCGACCACCGCGGCCGTTCGGACCGGTTCCGGGTACCCCTACGGCGAACTGCGCGCCGCCTGGCAGACCGTCTTGCTCCAACAGTTCCATGACATCCTGCCCGGCTCGTCGATCGCCTGGGTGCACCGGGAGGCCGAACGCAACTACGCGGCCGTGGCGGCATCGCTGACGACGATCATCGACAGCTCGCTGCGGATCCTGGTCGGCTCGGGTGAAGAGGTGATCCTCGCCAACGCCACCCCCTTCGCCCAATGCGGCGTGCCGGCTCTGGGCGCCGCATCGGTCCCAGCCGCAGCTCCCATTGCCGCCGAACCGGACGGCGCCGGCTTCGTCCTGGCGAACGAGGCTTGCCGGGTGGTTGTCGACCACCGCGGCCTGATCACTTCGATGTATGACCTTCGTGCCGGTCGGGAGATCATCCCAACCGGGGCGGCCGGAAACCTGCTCCAGCTGCACCGGGACGCCCCTGCCCGCTGGGACGCCTGGGACATCGACGAGCAGTACCGCCGGACGCGGGTGGACCTGACCGATGTCGAGTCGATGGTCACCGTGAGCGACGGCTTGTCGATCACCCGCCGCTTCGGGCGGTCGCGGATCGTGCAGACAGTGGCATTGGACCCGGTCGAACCGGTCCTGCACGTGCGCAACGAGATCGACTGGCAGGAGCGGCAAAAGCTGCTCAAGCTCGGCTTTCCCGTGGATCTGCACGCCGACCGGGCGGCCTCCGAGATCCAGTTCGGCCACCTGTTCCGGTCCACCCACGCCAACACCTCCTGGGACGCCGCCCGCTTCGAGACGGTCGCTCACCGATGGGTGCATGTCGGAGAGGCCGACTACGGCGTCGCCGTTGCCAACGACAGCACGTACGGCCACGACATCACTCGGATCACCCCCACCGGGCGCGCGCGGGCGAACGGCACGTTGATCCGGCTCTCGTTGCTGCGCGCCCCGGTCTTCCCGGATCCGCAAGCCGACGAGGGCAAACACACCATGTCGGTGTCGCTCCGGGTGGGCGCCAGCATCGGTGACGCGGTCCGTGAGGGCTACCGGCGGAACCTCCCGCTGCGGGCGGTCGAGAATGCCGCCGGACCGATCGACCCGCTGTTCGAGGTCACGAGCACCGCAATCGTGATCGAGGCGGTCAAGCTGGCCGAGGACGGCACCGGTGACGTCGTGGTGCGCGCGTACGAGGCCCTCGGCACCCGCTGCCGCGGGGAAATCGTGCCGAAGTTCCCGGCGACCGAGGTGGTCGAGACCGACCTGCTCGAGCGACCGGTGAACGGAGAAGGAGGTGGCCTGGCCGACCGGCGCTCGGGAACCGCAGTCCTCGAGCTGAGACCGTTCCAGATCGTCACGCTGCGCTTCCGGCGGGACCCCGCGAGGTAGTGAACCCGACGTCGGGTCATATCGTTTCGGACAGGGAGGACTGCACACCGCCGGAGAAGAACGCGCCGACTTCTGGACGAGGGGAACCAAGATGACGATGCGAGCCACGTTCCGCCTGCTGACCGCCGCGCTGCTCAGCGCCCTGCTCTCGGTCACGCTGGTCGCACCTGCCGAAGCCAGGCACCGCAACGACTGGCCGAACCGGATCAACCTGCCTGTTGGATTCCAGCCGGAGGGCATCACCATCGGCCGCAAGCCGGTGGCGTACCTGGGCTCAGTGGCCAACGGCGACATCTACGCCGCGAAGCTGCGCACCGGTGAGCGCCGGCTGGTCAGCAAGGGACCGGGCACGCCGTCGGTCGGGCTCAAGATCGACCGGCAAGGCCTGCTCTACGTCGCCGGCGGGCCAAGCGGCACCGCGCGCGTGGTCGATGTCCGGACGGGAAGGTACAAGTCCTACACGCTGACCACGAGCAAGACCACCTTCGTCAACGACGTGGTGCTGACCCCGCGTGCTGCGTGGTTCACCGAGTCGATGCAGCCGCAGCTCTACCGGCTGTCCCGGGGTTATGGCAAGCGCACCGTAACGACGTTGCCGCTGGGCGGTGAGTGGGTACAGCAGCCGGGGTTCAACGCCAATGGCATCGAGCGCACGCCCGACGGTCGGGCACTGCTCGTGATCCAGACGCCGACCGGGTTCCTGTACCGGGTCAACCCGCGCAGCGGCAAGGCCACCAGGGTTGATCTGGGCAGCACGCTGCTGACCAACGGCGACGGCCTGCTGCTCCGCGGCCGGACCCTGTACGTCGTGCAGAACCAGGACAACCGAGTCGCGGTGGTCAAGCTGAACCGTCGCGGCACCGAGGGCCGTCTGGTCAAGACCCTGACCAGCGACAGTTTCGATGTGCCCACCACCGTGGCTGCGTACAAGGGCAGCCTCTACCTGCCCAACGCCCGCTTCGGCACGGTCACCTCGCCGACGACAGCCGCCTACTGGATCACTCGCATCCAGAGGTAGTGCGAAGGCTGCACCCGGTGCTCGTAACCGACACCGGCGTGCGGACGTAACGCGTGCGGCGGCGGAGCCGATGTAGTAGGTGCGCACGTCAGGCGTACGGGTTTAGCATGTTTACCGTTTCGTTATGTCCGACGTCTGGTGGGGAGCAAGGACAACCGTGCACAACAGATCGGCCGCTCCCGTGTTCTGCGACGAGTCGGGTGCGCGATCTGTCGTCATGCAGTGGGGCGGGCGGGCTTTCGGACTGCTGCTCCTGCTGCTCTGTGCCGGCCTGGCATTCACGCTTCAGACCCAGGTCGATGTTCCCGGCCTGACTCGGCTGCTCTCGGCAAGCCACAACGGGTACGGCGAACTTCACCGCGCCGCGACCCGCCGCAATGACCCGAACCGTCAGCCCGTGACCGGGGGTCAGGTCCAGGTTCGGACGACGACGAGACAGACCGTTGACCGGGCACGCGGCCTGCCCGTGCGAACGGCGCGCTCGACAGCTCCGACCGTCCAACCCAGGGCCGAGCACCCGACCGCTACCGGGGTCCACCCAACGAGTACGGCACAGGCAACGGCCCCGACCGCAGCGCACCCAAGCCCGACGGCAACTCCGACAGCCAGCGCCACCACCGGGCCGCGCAACCCGAACGCCGCCGTGCCGGGGCAGAACCCGAACGCTCGAGGTCCGGCGAACGCACCGGGCCAGGCGAAGCCGAAAGTGAACGGGAAGGGTAAGGCGAACGCGGCTGGCGCCCCGGCGCCGCAGACGGGGGCCGAGCCGTCCAGCCCGTGAGCCGTCCAGCCATCGGCCGTCGTGCGCCGACCATCCACTGGGCCCTGCTCGCCCTGACTCTGATGATGCTCAGTGCGGCGTTGCTGATCTCCGGCCTCGTCAACGGTCAGATCGGCGAGGGGGCCAACACTCCCGAGTCACGGGAGGGTGGCGAACCCGTTCCGCCGGCGATCTCCGGCGGTGGCCCGATCGTGGACCCGGCCAGCCCGGGACAGCCAGGGTTGCGCGTACCCGCTCGCCACGTAGCACTCACCTTCGACGACGGACCCACCCGGTGGACCGAAGAGGTCCTCGACGTCTTGCAGGCCCACCAGGTGCCGGCCACGTTCTTCGTGATCGGTGCGCGGGCCGCGGCTCGGCCCGACCTGG
>JBKPNA010000495.1:0-3596 GCA_046765695.1 Actinomycetota bacterium
CTCATCGCACCGGTGCTCGCTGCTCGTGCGGTGTTGGATGTGGGGCCGGCGGTCGCAATGGTCCCGGCAGCGTCGTAGCTCGGCGTAGAACGAGTCGAGGGTCTCCACGTCAAGCCGGGTCAGCGGCATTGACCCGAGCAACGGTCGGATGTGCTTACCGATCTTGGACTCATAGCCCCGTTTCGTGGACTGGTCGACGTCCAGAACCTCCAGCCACCGATCGAGGAGCTGGCCGACCGTCGCGCGCGTACGGGGGTTTCGCTGCTCGTCGACCTGACTTAGTAATCGAGTGCGGACTTTCTCCGCTTGGGCACCCGCATGTGGACCGGGTGGCACCACCTCGATGAGATCCAGCCGCCGCTTCGAGACCGGATCCCTCCCGACATGGACGCGGACGCGAAGCGCGCCCGATGGTAACTCGTCGATGGCGCCGCGCTGCCGCTTTCGCCGCCGGGTCGCGCCTGTTGCCACAGGTGCACCGTAGCACTTCGTGTCATGAGTGGTGTCACGCCGGGAGCACCAATGATCTTGATCAAGAAGTAAAAGTGGTCTGACTAGGTAACTTACTTGCGCCCCCAGTAGGATTCGAACCTACGACACAGGGTTTAGGAAACCCTTGCTCTATCCCCTGAGCTATGGGGGCCGGTCAACAGGGTAGTGCCGGAGGTCCCCGAGCGACGAAGCACGCAGTGCGATCCTGAGCACATGCATGATGTGGCGGAGCGGGCATACCAGTCGATCGTCGATCGGGATTGGCCCACGCTGCGCCCCTTGCTGCATCCGTATCTGCACTGGACCGGCCTCGATGATGTCACGATCCGTGGCCGCACGAACGTGCTGGCGATGCTGAGCGAGAGACCCAGCCCACCGGATCGCCCGTCCTCGGTGGAACTCCGCGACAACCAGGTCTACCGCTGGCTCGAATAGGCGTCTGCCAGCATGGGCAGGGTGGCCCGCCCGATCCTGCTGGATGTCGACACCGGAATCGACGACGCACTCGCAATCCTTTACGCCGTACGCCATCCCGACCTCGAGGTCCTCGGCATCAGTTGCGTGGCCGGGAACACCAGCGTTGAGCAAGTCGTCACCAACACGCTCAAGGTGCTGGATGCGGCGGAGGCGCCGTACGTTCCTGTGGCACGCGGGGCGACCCAGCCCTTGGTCGAGCGGGGCCATCCGGGCGGTGCAGTCCACGGCGAGGATGGGCTGGGGGGCGTATTGCTGCCGGACCCGGCCCGGTCACCGTCGGGACTGACGGCGGTCGAGATGCTGCAGCGGCAGATCACGGCGTCGGCGGATCCTGTGACGCTCATTGGTCTCGCGCCGCAGACCAATCTGGCCATGCTGCTCACGTTGTATCCGGAGCTGACGGCGAACCTAGACCGGATCCTGTTCATGGGCGGATCGGCCGGCGGTGGCAACGTGACCGCAGTGGCTGAGTTCAACGTGTGGCAGGACCCCGAAGCCGCCAGCTGCGTGCTCGAGTCGGCCATCCCAGCAACGATGTACGGTCTCGACGTCTTCAACCGGGTCGCCGTCGAGCGGGCGACGGCTGACAGGTTCCGCAGCTCAGCGAATCGAGGGAGCCGGCTCGCCGGCGAACTGCTGTATCAGCGCCGCTCCCGCACCGACCGGATGGGACGGGGCTATTGGGGACCGATCGGGGACGCCGGAGCGGTGGTCTACCTGACCAATCCAGAGCTGTTTCGGGTCCGGACACTGCCGGTGCGGATCAATCTCAGCGGCATCGGCCGCGGTCAGACCATCGTGGACCAGCGACCTACGGCTCAGGACCAGGAATGGACGAACGATCCCTGGCCGCGGATCGACGTGGTTCTTGATGCCGATGTCGGCGCTGTCGCCGATGCGTTCGTGAGTACGATCGGCGGCTGAACTGACAAGCCGGTCAGTTGTGCCGGGTTCTCGCGGCGTACCGGACCAGCCGGATGTCAGTGGTGCTCATGTTCGGCGCGAAGCTTGGCCACCTCGGCATGGACCTTCTCCATGTCCAAGCCCTTGACCGCTTCGACGACCTGCTTGAGGGCTGGCCCCGGCAGCGCTCCTGCCTGGTTGAAGACCAGCACACCCTCGCGGAAGGCCATCAGCGTCGGAATGCCTTCGATACCCAGCTGGCCCGAAAGCTCCTGGTTGGCGTCCGTGTCAAGCTTGGCGAACACCACGCCGTCGTACTCCTCCGAGGCCTTCTCATAGATCGGGCCGAACCTCTTGCACGGGCCGCACCACTCGGCCCAGAAGTCCACCAGCACGATGTCGTTGTCGGTGACCGTGCTCTCGAAGTCTTCGGCGTTGATGTTGACCGTCGCCATGAATCTTTGCCTCTCCTTGTTGCTGTCTTTCCCTCAACTCGCACCGAAGCGGCCGTATTCCCTCACAAACCTGCAGCGGTGCCGCGCGCCGTGTCAAAGCGTCGCCGTTGGCTCATTTGATGGCCACCAGACGTCGCATCGGAACAGCGACCTCGACGACCTCCTGCTTCTGCAGCCGGTCTGCGAGGTAGTCGACGGCGCGGTCGACCCGCACCGCCCTGGTGTTCGGCAGGTAGAGCGCAGACATCATCAGCTCGGCATCGGCGCGCGTCCGTACCCGAAACCGGTATCGTTCCCGGGCGTCCTCGACCGCGCGCATCCCGTGAGCGGTCAGGGCCCTGGAGAAGCCGGTCAGCTCCACCGGACCGGGGAACTGCGGCTTGGTCCGCAGCCGAGTGTTGATGCTCGTCAGCGTGCGCACATCGCTCGGGCCGAGCGGCCGCAGGGCCGGTGCGATTGCGGCCAGCACCCCACCTGGCCGGAGCACCCGGGACACTTCCGCGAGAACCCGCGTCAGGGGTTGCACCACCACCAGGCCCAATGAGCTCGTCACGACGTCGACCGACCCGTCCCGAAACGGCAGCTGCAACGCGTCTGCCTGCACCCAGGGACCGCTGCCGCGGGCGGCGGCCAGGGCCAGCTCGTGCTCGGAGATGTCGAGTCCGACGACCGTACGCCCCGGCGTGGCCAGCTCCCGGGACATCGGGCCCGAGCCGCAGGCCAGATCCACCACGACGGTGGCGTTCGCGGACACCGCACGGGCCAGCCATCGGTACGGCGAGTGGTCCCCCGCCAGCGTCCGCGACAGCACCGCCTCGACTACGCCAGCCCGCTCCCGATGGAACTCCGCAAGATAACTGCGCCAGTTGACGTCGCGGTCTGTCATCGCTGGACCATCCCGCCGAGTGCACCCGCCACGTCGTCCCCGATGTCATGAAGAAGCTGGCCGGGCCCCACCGGAGTGCCCGCAACCGCCGAGACCAGCGCCGACAGGCCCGGCAGCGCCTCATGCTCGGGAGCCCGGCTGTCGAGCCCGGTGTCGAGCAACGGGTTGCTGCCGTCCGGCCAGGGCGCCGACACCTTGTCCCAGGTGAGCTGCCAGGCCGCGGAGATCTCCGCACTGGACGGCACGCCGAAGAAGTGGCCCACCGGCGCATGGTGACGGAGCGCCACGATCGGTGAGTCGATGTACAGGATCGCCAACCGCAGCCGGGCGTCCAAATTGCGCCGATGTTCCCTGCCGAGGCGGGTGACGAAGGAGCACGGGTT